>CALKXN010000133.1 GCA_938003555.1 uncultured Robiginitomaculum sp.
TGTCTTCCCGGTTGGCAGATAATCAATCAGCTCAATACAGCCAATCTCCGTTATACGATCATCACCATTCGCGTTAAAGCCTGTTGTCTCTGTATCAAAGACAATCTCTCGGCCGCGATGTTTATTTGTGTCCGTCATGGATTATCCGCCGGTCCGTAAATCTGCGACTATTTTTTCCACTTGTTTGCGGGCCGCGTCCAGACCTTCTGCGGAGTTAACCACATAATCCGCGCGTTTGCGTTTCTCCGCGTCCGGCATTTGGCGCGATAAAATATAAGCAAATTTTTCTTCGCTCATATTTGGACGCGCAAGGACGCGTTTACGCTGCACCGCATAGGGCGCTGAGACAACGACCGTTTTATCAACGCGGCTATCACCGCCTGTTTCAAAAAGCAGCGGCACATCCTCAACGAATATTTTTATGCCCGCTGATTTAGCTTTGGCCATCGCTGCATTACGCATTGCCCCGACAAGCGGATGAATAAAGGATTCCAGCACCCCCAGAAGTAAGGGGTCTTTGGACAAGGCCGCAGAGAGTTTCTGGCGATCTACCGCGCCGTCAATTATTGTATCAGGGAGTCCCGCGCGCAAAATCGGTACAGCCGCCCCGCCTTTGGAATATAATTTATGCACGGCGGCATCGGCATTAAAAACAGCCGCCCCGCAAGCTTCAAACATCTTGGCCGTTGTGGTTTTACCCATTCCGATAGATCCTGTCAGGCCGACAATAATCATATGCGGCTAAGCTCTTTAATCAACAACGGCGATGGGTCAGAGGCCGGAGCCTCAACGCCGTAAAACGCCTTAAAGCTTGGACGGGCCTGCGCGATCAGCATATCAAGGCCGCCCATTACATTTAGACCTTGCCGGCGCGCATCGCGTAAAAGCCGCGTTTCTTGGGGATTGTAAACCAGATCATAAACCCACGCTCCGTCGGGAGCGTAAGCTGTATTTATATCCAAATGCGCTTTACCGGCCATCCCCGCGCTGGACGCATTTACAATAAGACCCGCCCCGCGAAGCGCTTCATTTCGCTCTGCCCAAGGAACGGCATAAAGGCTGGGAACGGAGAGATGATCCGCCATGTCTGAGGCGCGGCTATCTGTGCGGTTGATCAGGCGAATTTCTGGGATGGACAATGATAAGAGTGCAGATATGACCGCGCGCGCCGCGCCCCCTGCCCCAATCACCACAGCTGGATTGCGCGAGATATGCCCATGAAGCCCGCGCTTAAGAAGCGGGGCGGCAAAACCCTCAAGATCGGTATTATGCGCAATGAGTTTTCCATTACGATTATAAAGCACATTGGCAACGCCGAGACGTTTTGCATCCGGCGTCGCAATATCTGCGGCTTTAAATGCAATCTCTTTGAGCGGGGCCGTCACATTCACGCCCATAAGTGTTGTGCGCTTTAATGTTTTGAACGCATAGAGCGCTTCGTCGGGATGAACCGCGAAAGGAATATATGCACCATTTATTCTCGCTTCGCGAAGCCAAAAACTATGCAACATTGGCGATAAGGATTGATGGATTGGCCAGCCTGTTACGCCCGCAATTTTTGCAATTGGGCGCGTCATGACATTATCGCCCCGCGCGTGCGCAAATAATCCAAAACTGGCAGAAGCGATAAGCCAAGGATAGAGAAGAAATCCCCTTTGACCTCTGAGAAGAGCTGCGCGCCGCGCCCTTCAAATTTATAAGCGCCCACGCTGCTTAATATATCTTCGCCTTCTTGTTTTAGATATTCATCTAAAAAGCTTTCGGTGAAGCTGCGCATCGTCAATTCAGTTTTTGCGACATGCCGCCAAACCGGCGCGCCATTTTCGCATATGACAACAGCCCCCATCAGATGGTGCGTTTTTCCGCGAAGTTTTAACAAACGCTTGCGCGCTTCATCCATCGTTTTAGGTTTGTCATTTAATGTGTTTTCAAAAACCATAATCTGATCTGCGCCAATCACGAGGCCCGGCTCGGCCATAGACACGCGGCGCGCTTTGGCCTCCGCCAAAGCATCGGCAATATCGCGCAGGCGAGATCCTTCGGAAAGCATAGCCGCCTTGATTGCCGCTTCGTCGACGGGTTTGACGATGACTTTATAATCAAGCCCCGCGCCGTCCATGATTTGCCGGCGGATTGCACTGCCGGAGGCAAGAATAATTGGGAGCTGTGTCATCTTTTATACTCTTGATAAATATTGATGATACGCGCAGCCGTTTCTTCGATAGAGCGGCGTGAGACATCAACTGTGGGCCAGCGATTTTTCGCAAAGAGCCGTTTGGATTTTAGCATTTCATCGCGCACGCTCGTTTCATTCGCATAAGCGCTAGCTTTGGTTTCATGAAGACTGGCCAGGCGCTGCTCGCGGATTTCTGCAATACGCTCCGGGCGCGCGACCAATCCGATAATGAGGGGTTTCTTATAAGTTAGAACTTGCGGCGGTAATTCTGCGCCTGGAACAAGGGGAATGTTTCCAGCTTTAATTCCACGATTAGCCAAATAGATACATGTTGGGGTTTTGGATGTACGTGAAACCCCTAACAAAATAACATCAGCGTCCTTTAGCCCATCAACATTTTGGCCATCATCATGCGCCATTGCGTAATCCAAAGCGCTGATGCGATCATAATATTTTTCATCAAGGTTACGCTGCGCGCCAACTTCGGATGACATAGGCGCGCCAAGATAACGGCCAAGCGTGGCCAGTGTTGGATCAAGAATTGAAACAGCCTGCAAATTTAGTTCTGCGCAGCGTCGTTCCAGGCGCTGGCGATTTTCAGGATTAACCAACGTATAAAGCACTATTCCCGGGCGGGCTTCAATTTGTTCTAATATACGCTCCATCTGAGCGGGAGTTCGTACGAGCGCGTGTAAATGCTCGAGCGCCGTTGCATGAGCAAATTGAGCGGTTGACGCTTTCATCACACCAACCAATGTTTCACCTGTCGAGTCAGAAACCAGATGAACATGGAAGTAGATAGATATGTCTCGGTTTTGGGTCAAAACGCCTCTGCATAAGCTGTGGGTAGTCTGAGAGTAATATCTCATTATCTGTGCATAGCAGGGGGTGGTCTGTGCACTCAATAGCTATTGCGAGTCACCTCTGCGCGCTTCGGGGATAAATACGTTAAGGTTTTGTTTACTTCCTCAGATGTGAAGAGCCAAAACTCGAGTCACGGTAATATGGTGCATAAAATAATATTCAGATTTTATCCTCGAGTCTTATACCTATTTATCAGCGGCTATATCGGCTTTGAATAGCGTTTTCCACATATCCTCAGTCTGTGTATAAGCTTGTCCCTTGGGGACAAAAGGTTATAGATTCATTGTTTCTTAAGATAAGTAAAGATCGGTTAAGATTTGCGCACATAGTCACAGGGCCTACAACTACCCCTACTTATATTTATAAGATAAGAGGAGATCGAAAAACGAGAGTAAAGTGACATATGACGACTCCAATATTAAAAGCTTTGCAGGGCCAAACCCTAAAAACATCCCCGATTTGGTTCATGAGACAAGCGGGGCGTCATCTCCCTGAATATTTGGAGACTCGCGCAAAGGCTAAAGATTTTATCGATTTTTGTTTTACGCCCGATTTGGCCAGTGAAGCGACTTTACAGCCTATCAGACGTTATAAGATGGACGCTGCAATCTTATTTGCAGATATTTTGCTTATCCCAATTGGTCTTGGCCGAAGCGTAACTTTTGAAAAAGGCATTGGCCCAATTTTAGAACCAATTCAGCCTGAAGAGGTTAAAGCGCTAACGATTGATGGCGCAGCAGATCGCATTAGCAATGTTTATGAAACTGTACGCCGCGTGCGCGCGCAGCTTGATGATGAGACAACATTGATTGGCTTTGCCGGTGGATGCTGGACAGTGGCGACATATATGATTGAGGGCCGCGGTAGTCCAAATAAAGAAGTTGCGAAACGTTTTGCCTATGAGCATCCTAAAGAGATGCAGGGTTTGCTTGAGGCCATAGCGATCAGCACTGCGGATTATTTGATCGGACAAGCGAAAGCGGGCGCGCAAGTGCTTAAGATCTTTGAGAGCTGGGCGCAGGGATTAAGTCCTGCGCAATTTGATACGTTGGTCATCAAGCCCACGCATATGATCATAGAGCGCGTGAGAGCCGCCGGAATTACTGTTCCGATCATGGGATTTCCGCGCGCAGCCGGGCTGAATATGATTAGCTTTGCACATGAACTTGATATTCAAGCTATGGCTGTCGGTACGGATATATCCATAGCGCAGCTTAGACCGCATGTAAGACAAGGTTTATGCTTGCAAGGTAACCTTGATCCGCTTTTACTTCGGATGGGAGGTCAAGCGATGCTAGACGGTGTTGACCGGGTGCTTGACGATGCTGCGGGCGGGCCGCATATTTTCAATTTGGGTCACGGGGTAACGCCTGATGTGAAGATTGAAAGCGTCCACGCTGTTATAAACAGAATCCGGGAGAGATAGATGGCAAGCGATATTTGGATGTGGGTGAAAGCCTTTCATATTATTGCAGTAATGTTCTGGGTGGCTGGATTATTACTTTTGCCGCGTTTCTATGCTTATCATAGTTCAGCTAAACTAGGGGGTGAGCTTGAAGCTAAAATGCTTGAAGCCGAAGAGCGTCTGCTAAAAATTATTATGAATCCGGCCATGATTGTCGCATTTATACTTGGGATCGCCCTGATCATTTTTCGTCATGGGGAGTTATTCACCACAGCTTGGCTTTGGGTGAAACTTGTCTTTGTTTTTGGCTTGATAGGATTTCACGGGATGCTGGGTGCGGATCGTAAGAAATTTGCCCGCGGGGAACGTCCGCGAAGTGAGAAAACCTATCGTATGCTAAATGAGATTCCGTCGTTCGCCGTTATTATCATTGTGATCATGGCGATTGTTGAGCCCTTCTAATATCTTGACGCAGGCCTAAATTCTGTTATTTGAAAACTTAAGACGCGGCGTCCGCTGCGCATTTTCCCCTTAAAGCCCTGTGCACTTCCTTTGCAGGCAAATTATAAGAGATGTTTATGAACGCCAAGCCGGCCCCTGCGCCTAAGGTAGATCCCGCTGAGATCGATGCGTTAACCCAAATCAGCCTTGAAGATTTAAAACAAAAGAAACCCGCAGAGCTTATCGCTTTTGCCGAAGCCGTGGGTATTGAAAACGCCGGATCGATGCGTAAGCAAGATATTTTTGTAGCTGTGCTCAAAGATCTTGCCGAAAATGATGTCGAAATTCAT
>CALKXN010000134.1 GCA_938003555.1 uncultured Robiginitomaculum sp.
AATTCGCGAGAAATATTTGGAAACGAAAATACAATGGGCGGGTATCAAAGACGTTTTTGATATGCCATCTGCGGTCGGTTTATTTTACTCACCCAATACCATTTTTATACAGAACGAGCACTTTTACGATTTTGATGAAAAAGACAAATTCATCGAATATTGCCGTGCCCAAATTAAAGCTAATATTTAAGTTTTTCTAAGGCCAATAATTGCATCAGAAAACCAAATTTAAAGTTTCGTAATTTTAGTAAAATCTATGTTTCGGGAACGACCCGCAATACTCAGCCTTCTCCCGCGGGGAGAAGGTGGCGACAGCCGGATGGGGGACATGCGAGCGTCTGCGAGCACCCATGATTTTATGCTTGATGCGATGTCTCAATTCAATTCCCCTCACCCGCCCTGTCGGCGTCCGTAGGACGCGTCTTCGACGCCTCTCCCAAGAGGGAGAGGGCCGAATTACGTTTGGTTTTGCGTATAACAATCAAGACGAATAGTTGGCATTCACTACGGCAGCTTGTTTTCATCAAGCCCTACCGATACGATTAACCAAACACTCAAAAGGCCAACACATGACAGTTTACGTTATCGGACAAATGAAATTCAAAGACGTGTCGCAATACCGGATTTACGAGAGCGAATTTCCGAAAGTATTTTTCCAATATGGCGGCAAGGTTTTGGTCTCTGATGAAGACACAAAAGTCATGAAAGGCGATTGGGATTTTGATAAGACTGTCTTGCTGGAGTTCCCGAGCGAGGACGCGTTTAAAGCCTTTGCGACAAGCGAGGCCTATAATCAAATCGTGCCGCACCGCGACGCGGGCGGAGATATTACGCTGACCTTGGTGAAGCAATTGCCGCAGCCCAAATAATCCATCGCCATACCGACGCAAGCAGGCTTGCCCGGAATCCATACCTCAATAATTCTGCCTTAGATCAATTCGTACTTTACGGATATTTCAAGGCATGGATTCCGGGCGCTTGTCCCAAGCGCGTCGGAATGACAAAGAGTATGGTATGACCTCCGCCCTCTTCCCCGCTACCCTCATGCTCGCCTCGGCGATCATTCATGCCATTATCGGGCTGTGGCTTAAAAAGGCGCGCGACAAATTCGTTTTTCGCGCCATACTTGCCCTGACGACGGCGGCGATAATTTTTCCCTTTATCTTTATCGTGCCCCTACCTGCCCGCGCGGCGTGGCCGTATTTAATTGCGGGCGCGGCCATTCATTACATCTATCAACTCTCGCAAATCGCGGCGTTTGAACGCGCAGATATGTCGCTCGTTTATCCCATCATGCGCGGAACGGCGCCCGCGCTGGCGGCGGCCATTGCCTTTTTCAGTTTGAAAGAAAGTCTGTCCCCGCTGAAAATCACAGGCTTGCTCATGGCCGCCGCCGCGCTCATCGCCTTTGGCTGGCCCAATAAAAAGCGCGCGGTCGGATGGGGCGCGGCGATGTGTTTTGCCATTTTATGCGGGGTTATGATTGCGACCTATTCCGTTGTCGACGGCGCAGGCATGCGCATTACGCGCGAAATGCAAGGACAGATATGGAGCTATTTCGTGTGGTTCTTTATGATGGATTGGGTACTCATTGTGCCAACGGTTTTAATTGTGCGGCGACGGCAGTTAAAAACGCTTATCCCGCAAGAATTAAAATGGGGCGCGATTGCGGGGGCCAGTTCACTCGTCACTTACGGCGCGGCGCTGATCGCCTTTTCCCTTGCGCCCATCGGCCCAATGAGCGCGATGCGAGAGACTTCGGTGGTATTCGGCGCGGTGCTGGCGGCGATATTTTTAAAAGAGCCCTTTGGCGGGCGGAGGATTATATTTGCCGCCGTTCTCGCGAGCGGCCTTATTCTGATGCAATTTGGGTAGCGGCCAATTTCTCTTTGCGGATAACGCTGGCGCGTTTTTTCTCTGAGTCCGACTTTAACTGTCCACATGCCGCGAGGATATCGCGGCCGCGCGGCGTGCGGATGGGACTGGCATAGCCCGCCGCATTGACCATATCAGCAAAGCGTTCAATCGTCGCCCAATCGCTGCATTCATAATCTGTACCCGGCCACGGGTTAAACGGGATCAGATTCACTTTAGCGGGAATGCCGCGCAGAAGCTTGATAAGCTCGCGCGCATGTTTCGGGCTATCGTTCAGCCCCTTTAGCATCACATATTCAAAGGTAATGCGGCGTGAATTATTCAGCCCCGGATAATCGCGGCACGCCTGCATCAATTCGGCCAGTGGATATTTTTTATTGATCGGCATGATCTGGCTACGCAATTCGTCATTGGCGGCGTGAAGCGAAATGGCGAGCATGGCTTTGGTGCGCGCGCCCATCGGGCCGATTTGCGGGACAACGCCCGACGTCGAGACCGTGATACGGCGGCGGCCAATACCAAGGCCTTCGGGATCGCAAATTGTATCCAAACTATCGCCGACATAATCCGTATTATAAAGCGGCTCGCCCATGCCCATAAAGACAATATTGGTCAGCTTGCGCCGCTCTTGAGTCGTGGGCCATTCGCCCAAATCATCGCGCGCGACAATAACTTGCAGCACAATTTCCTGCGGCGTTAAATTACGAACAAGGCGCTGCGTTCCTGTGTGACAGAATGTGCAGGTCAGCGTGCAGCCGACCTGAGAGGACACGCACAGCGCGCCGGTTTTAGACACATCAGGAATAAAAACGCTCTCAACTTCAATACCCGGCGCCATGCGGATCAGATATTTGCGCGTCCCGTCTTTAGAAATCAGACGCTCAACAATTTCGGGGCGGTCGAGCGAGAAGGCGACTTCAAATTTCTCGCGCAGCGGCTTGGCGATATTGGTCATCTCATCCCATTCCGTCACGCCGTAATTATAGATCCAGTGAAAGACCTGTTTCACCCGCATGCGGATTTTCTTGGGCTCAATCCCGATGCTCGCCAAGGCCTCGGCCAGCTCTGCGCGGCCCAGTCCGGCAATCATAATGCGGCCTTGCCCGTCACGCATGGCGCGCGGGAGAATATCCGGTAATTCGGGTGTGTTATTTAAAAGCTCTGTCGCCATGGGCGGGCCTGTAACATGAGAGCCGCGCGTTGAAAACGGGCAAATACTGCGCGCGCATTTTGCATCTTATTGGACATATGGCGCGTATCCAGTTTAACCTGCCCGCAACCCCGCACTGATCAAGGAGACTATCATGAACCGTAATCTTGCCCCCGTCATGATCACGATTTTAATTGGCACGCTGATTGGCGTCTGTGTTGGATGGGCGGGCAGTCAAGGCGGACTGGAATATAAAGGCCTCGGTATCTTCTTGCTCTGCGCGCTACTGGCTTATGTGATTAATTGGGTTATCTATGTCCCCTCCATGATTGCGCAGACCGAACATTATTTCGACCTGACGGGCGCGCTGACTTATCTCTCTATGATCGGTGCCGCCTTACTGATGAGTCAAAATTTTGGAACGCGCGCGGTCATCGCCAGCGCCATGGTCGCCATCTGGGCCATCCGACTCGGTAGCTTTCTGTTTAAGCGCGTCAAAACATCCGGCAAAGACGGGCGCTTTGACGATCTAAAAACTAACCCCGTTGTGTTCTTGCGCGTCTGGACGTTGCAAGGGTTGTGGTGCGTCCTCACCGTCGCCTGCGCGCTCGCCATTATTACAACGGGCGCAGATAAACCGCTGGGCATTATCGGCTATATCGGCATTGACATTTGGATTATCGGGTTCGCGTTTGAAGCCATTGCTGACCACCAAAAAACAAAGTTTAAAAACAATCCCGCCAATGACGGCAAATTTATCACCGAGGGTTTGTGGGCCTGGTCACGTCACCCCAATTATTTCGGCGAAATCACATTATGGACAGGCATGGCGATCCTCGCCTTCCCCATCCTATCCGGCTGGCAATATGCGGTTTTGATTTCACCCATCTTCATTTACCTGCTCCTCACCCGCGTCTCAGGCATTCCTATGCTTGCGGCGCGCGGCAAAAAGAAATGGGGCGATGATCCAGCGTATCAGGCCTATTTAGACAAGACGAATAGGCTGCTGCCAATGCCGCCAAAGTGGTGATTTACATCTGATTAACCCTGTTTTTTAACCGTCTATAGAGACGCATAAATTACGCCCTTAGCCAGACAAGCACCCCGAATATTGCGGGGGCGTAAATAACGGTTTGGGACGCATCCGTGAGAATATTATCAACTTTGACAGCTTTATCGGCTTTATGGCTTAGCGCTTGTGGTCCGCAACTGACGCACACGCCGGATGCCGCGCCGATGATTGAGGAGGCCTCTCAGCTTAAGACACATAATGTCACGGCAGAGCGCATCATCATTGGCGCAAATGGCGCGATCATGAATGGCGTGCAAATGTGCCGCGGCCCCGTCAGCAATGCCGATTTGGAAACAGCCTTACGCATTGGTGATGTAAGGCATGTCCCAAATGAAGCCATGTTGATTCATGATATTCAAGCCTCCATGCGCTGTGAAGCCCAACAATTTGACGCGGCGATTCATGCGCTCTTTGATAATCCCGATAGGCCCGGCGCAAAACTCACGGATATTAGCTGGCGCCCGACACATGACGCCGCCACTTTAAAACCCATTGCGGGGCGAAGCATCTCCGTTTTGACGGCAAATTCAACGGAGCTCTCGAACGGAGCAATTTATTCAGATAGCTTCGCGACCGCTGGGATGAACGATACGGCGCGCTATATGGTGATCGGCAGCAATCCCTTTCGCACGCAAGGCCGGGGCTTTGAGACAAATCCGCAAATGCTGACATTTATGCAAAATAGCGTGAATTGGCTCAGCGGCCGCAACGATCTCGCCGGGCGCGGCGGGAAGATTGTTATTGCGGAAATGGGTGAAAATTTTTATTTTCCGGATCGCTCTAATACCCGCAGATGGATTGCCGAGACCTATGGCAATTCCGTGTCCGTCAACGCGGAAAATAGCTGCGACGGCGCAGCGCTTGAGGCCTGCCTGTCCGGCCCCGTCGATCTTTTGATTATATCTCAGGCGGATAAAGGGTCTGATCCGCTAGAGATCACACATAGTGTTGAGGCCGCAATGCAGCGCGGCATAAGCGTCTTATATCTACATTATGACGGTCATCAAAGCGAGATGAGCAAGCTGCTGCTTCCGCTTTTAGGAACCCAATATAATTATGATAATTATTGGCGTAAATTAAGCTTGAAAAACTATAATGGTGCATATCAATTTGGTCAGATGAGCGGCGAGAACAAATCAGTTTCTGCCTTGCTCGACCGTTTTCATCATGACCAATTTTCGATTGATTTTACAGACTGTGAAAATCATAATTGCCCTGCAGGTAACGGATGGACAGAACAATTTAAAACGCCTGTAAACCACGTCAAAACTATGGCCTCGGATTTGGACAGAGCCGGGATAAATTTATTCTCTGAGCCGGGCCGGCGCAGTCATAAGGGACTTGTGCTGCTCGCGGATTTATATCGCCAAGACATACGCTTCCCCATGGACAAAGATGCCACCCCAATGGCCCAGTTCTTAAAGTCGTATTACGCTGATAGTGTGGTGCATGCCTTCAGGCCCGTTAATCCTGCTCAGGTCGATTTAGGCAATTTTTCGCGAAACGATTTTTCACATATTAGGCCCGCCTCCCAAACCGTAACCCTTACGGCGCGGCATGATTATAGCGCGGCGGGTGTTTATGCCTTGCCGGGCCAAACTGTACGTGTCACCCGCCATGACAGCGCACCCGTTAACACGCATATTCGCGTCAATCTTATCCGCTCTGGGGCAACGCATGAATTTGACGCCGATGGATATAACCGCCCAAAATATCTTAGCTCTGAAAATATGCCGATAAAAAGCGGTGAAACAATCGCATTTACCTCTCCTTATGGCGGGCCAATTCAAGTGAAATTTGATGAGAAAGATGTCGACGTTCAATTCACATTTGAAAATATTGGGCAGCATGCCATCTGGCGTGACGCGAATGATAACCAGATATTCACTGATAAATTGGCCGCTCAAGATTATGATTGGGCCGAACTAATAACGCCCAGTTTCCAAGTTCATTCCAAAGCCGATAAAATGCAAGACACCACCGCCAGCGCGCTCTTCCCCGGCGCAGCAAATATTGGCGCAGCGACGCAAAAGCATCTTCATAATTACCCGCATGCTCTAGCAGGCTTCCAAGGGCCGGGAATTGACATCATTGATGAAGTTCATGACTTTGCAAATGATAACGGATTGACCATCCACACACTGGATAAAGTCAAACATATGAATGCCGATCAGGCGACATGCGGTTATGGCTGCTCTGGAAACCCCTATGATGCCTATTGGTCATTTAACCCGCTGGGCCATGGCGACATTCATGAAATGGGGCATGGACTGGAACGTAGCCGTTTTCGATATACTGACCAAGTTGGTCATACGGTGACAAACCCCTATAGCTATTATTCCAAATGGAAATATTTCGAAGAAACCGGCGATGCGCGCGTCGACGACAATTGCCAGTCCCTCCCCTATCAGACTTTATTTGAGACGGTGCAAGCTAGCCGCAATGCGGCTGATCCGGCCGCCTATATGCGCGCCCAAGATTTGACCAATTGGAATTACGGCGCAGCGATCAACCTTCAAATCGGCATGGCCGCGCAAGACGCCGGAATATTAATCGATGGCTATCACGTTCTGGCCCGCCAGCATATTATCGACCGTGAATTTAATAGTGCAGATAATAATGATAATGACTGGCTGGATAAACGCGCCGGGCTGGGATTTGATGGGATGAGCCGTGATGAGGCGCGCGCCCTGTCCAATAATGATTGGAACCTCATCGCCTTATCCCATGCGCTAGGGCGCAATATGACGGACTATCTTTCGCTATGGGGGTTTGAATTATCTCCGGGTGCCAAAGCGCATGTTCACGCCATGAACCTTCCGATGATGCCAACCGATTTTTATATCGCGTCCCCGAAACAGCATTGCCGAGGCCTTGGCGGTATCGCCAAGCTCCCCGTCGATGGAACGCAGGTCTGGCCTGTCGCACATACATCCCTCAAAGCGACGCCACAGCGCGATAGCCATGCAAAGACAAACCTCGCCGCTGGCCATATTTGTGAATTTGATTAGAGCGTTTAATTTTACCGCATTGACGCCAAATTTGCCTCAGCGACGGGGAAATAAACAGGACTGGCTGCGATGGCTTTTTCGAAAAGCTCTCGCGCTTGATTGCGGCGGCCACGGGTCAGCGCGATATAGCCGGCATCATTCAGCACCTGCGCCGCGCGGCCATCAGTCATATCTTTAACTGCCGCGTCAAAATCATAAGCCAAGGCCAGCACCATGCGGCGATTATTATCATAACGCCGCGAGCTGGGTTTAAGCGCGCTGGCTTGCTCGAATTTTGCGAGCGCTTCGTCATAGCGGCGCTGCCGCATCAGGCTCATGCCCATATTATTTATCGCGGCGGCGCGGTCAGATCCCATGGCCATGGCGCGAATAAAAATATCTTGAGAGTCAATATGACGCCCGCGCGCATCGTAATATAAACCCAAAGCGTTCCACAGGCGCGCGTCAGATAAATTGCCTTCGAGCGCGCTATTTAAGGCCAGTTCAATATCCTCGACATTGCCCATTGCAACATCGCATAATGTTAAACCCGCGCGGCGCGCGTGACTTGGACTCATGGCGTCATACAGGCTGCGCGCCTGTGAAAATTTCCGAAGCCCTAGCGCGCTATCCGCGAGACCGCGTTGATAGCTCTCATTGGTTTTGTTGTCATGCAGCAATGCCGAAAACCCATCATAAGCGGCGGCGTAATCACCATTGTTAAGAGCGGTTTGGGCATGGATATAGCGCGCCTTAAGATCGGCTTGGCTCGTTTGGGCTGGCTCTACCATACGAATATCAAGCGACGCCGAGACCGTATCTGCAAAGCCAGCGGGCGCCAGTATAAACGCGGTGCATAGAAGCAGCCCGCGCATTAAAATGCTCCGGCAAGGCGAATGCCCGCAGGCAAGAGGAGCATGACCATAATGGTCGGGAAAATAAAGACGATCAGCGGGACAGTCAGCTTGGCCGATAAAGCGAGCGCTTTTTCTTCGGCGCGCAGCATACGTTTCGCCCGCATATCATCAGAAAATGTACGAAGGGCATTGCCAAGTGAGCTACCCATTTCTTCGGATTGTTTCAACATCACAGCCAAAGCTTTGGCTTCTTCGAGATCAATACGTTTGGCAAAATTCATCAAGGCTTCGTGGCGATTGCGCCCTGCGCGTAATTCTAAATTCATCAAGTCCAGCGCGACTTTAAGCGCCGGATAACGACGGCCAAGTTCATGACTTACGCGGATCATGGCGGCATCGAGGCCGAGGCCCGCTTCGATACAAGCCACCAATAGATCCATCATATCGGGGAAGCCTTCGCGGCAGGACCGCGTGCGATTCGCCTTACGTTTTCTCACCCATAATTGCGGGCCGAATAATCCTGCAAGCATAAGTAACACCGCCGCAAAGATTAAAACCGCCGGACTATATTCGCGCGATAAATATCCCCAGCTGAGAAGCAAAATAAATTGCGGAATAATGATCGCAAGTAAGCGAATGGCAAAATAAGTTTTGACGGCGCCTGCACTAAAATACCCCGCTTGCGAGAGCAAATAGCGCATTTTCGAGATTTCCTCGGCATTGGGCAACGTTAAATGTTGGCCGAATTTTTCAAGCAGGTTTCCCGTTTTCTTTTCGTCAAAAATTTCAGATCCATCACCTGCACTGTCTTTAATCCGGCGATCCAGAAGCGCATTATGTTTCAGCGCATTTTTCACGGCGATAAAGCACAGCATTAACGACATGCCCATAAAACATATGGACACAATCAACGTG
>CALKXN010000135.1 GCA_938003555.1 uncultured Robiginitomaculum sp.
GCCATCACTCTTCAGCGCTCCGCGAAGCATAGTTCGCACAATATCAGCCGCCTTGCGCGCTCCTGAGCCGCCATGCTCCACAATACAGCTCGCCGCAAAACGTGGATTATCATAAGGTGCATAGCCCACAAAAATTGAGTGATCGCGAAACTTCCAAGGCAATTCTTCGTTTCGGCGTACGCGAACTGCGCGCTCCGCACTGGAAATACCCCTTACCTGCCCGGTGCCAGTCTTACCGGCCATCTGTACGCCCTCAAAACCCAGCGCGCCCGGGCGATAAGCTGTGCCGCCAGGTTCTTCGCAGACAGCAAACATAGCATTTTGCACGATCTGCAAATGCTCTGGATTTATATCCAGAGCGCTAAATTGCGGCGTTTCTTCTCCGATTACAATATGGGGCGTGACGGCTTGCCGTCCATTAGCAAAACGCGATGCCATAACAGCGAGTTGTAAGGGCGTGGCTAAAACGAAACCCTGACCAATAGAGGCATTGTAACTGTCGCCCGTGCGCCATGAATCATTAAGTCGCCCGCGTTTCCATGCGTCATCGGGCAATAGGCCGGGTGTTTGGCCGGTGATACCAATATCAAAAATCTGTCCAAGCCCCATACGAAGGCCCATAGATTTCACACGATCCACACCAACACGTTCAATAATTTTATAAAAATAAGTATCGCAACTATTTTTGATCGCGTCATGCATATTCATCTTGCCGTGACCACGGCGTTTCCAGCAATGAAATGTGCGCGGGCCGAGTTTTGTTTTCCCGTCACAAAACACTATTTCTTCGGCGTCAATGATCCCGTCTTCCAAAGCGGCCATAGCTACAACCATCTTTAGCGTTGATGCAGGAGGATAACCGCCGCCAATGACTTTATTAAATTGTGGGCGCTTTTCATCAGAATTCATTCGATCCATATCGACTTGGGTGAGACCGCTCACAAATAGGTTCGCGTCAAATGTCGGCATAGATAACAAAACGCGAAGCTCGCCGGTAATGACATCCATAACGACAGCGCCGCCAGATTCATCGCCAAATGCCGCCGCTGTTTCGCTTTGGAGAGCCGAGTCAATTGTCAGATAAACATCATCACCAGCCTGCGCGGCGTCTGACTCATTTGGAAACTCGCGGACGACTCGGCCTAGCGCGTTAACTTCGACCTTTAGGCGGCCACTACTGCCCCGAAGACGTTTATCCGCAACCGACTCCACCCCGGTCTTTCCGATCTGGAATGTCGGCTGCCGTAATAATGGGCTCTTATCTTCATCGAGAGCGGCCTGCCCCGGCTTTCCAACATATCCAATTAAATGCGAAAATTCACCGCTAACAGGATATTGGCGGGTCTGTCCGGATTGTGGAATGACGCCCGGAAGCTCTGGCAAATCCAAATTAAGCGCCGCAAATTGCTCCCACGACAAATGTTCATCAATAAGAATAGGCGTAAAACCGCGATGACGTTTTATGTCGCGCTTTATGCGCTCAATTTGAGACTCACTAATCGTTATATGTTGCCCAATCTTTGAAAGCGTAAAATCAACATCATCAACACGCTCAGGGATGATCACAACCCGATAATCTAAACGGTTCGTTGCCAGAGCAACGCCATTGCGATCCATAATACGGCCGCGGTCCGGAACTAAAATTTGAAAGTTAAATTGGTTGTTTTCGGAAAGCGTTCGATAATCTGCGCCCTTTACGACTTGAAGATGATGCAAGCGCGCGCCAAACACTCCAAATATACTCAGCCCCCCTGCACCCAGAATGACAGAGCGCCGAGAAAACTCTCTATCTAATTTTCCGCGCTCACTCATTATCGCGACCTGCGCGGATCAGCACGGCCTGTTAGCGCCGTACGGTAATCTCTAACCCATATTAGTCCATAAAACATGACAAGGCTTAATACCCCCGACGCGGCAAGGAGTAAAAAACTTGGAACCTGTCCGATTGTCATCATACCCAATATACTCGTCAGCCCTATTAGCCCGCATATCCACAATGCAAAAATGGCCGCATTCGCATTTTTAGACTTCGGCATCATTTGCAAGGCCGGGTTGGTCAAAGCATAGAGCAAAGCATAGCTTAGCGCGAAAATGCCCAAAGGCTGTCCCGTTGCAATGTCTTGATATAGCCCAATGGCTAATGCGCTAACAACGGACAACCCATAATCGGCGCGGTATGGCCATAAGTAAATCGCGCCGGCAGGAATGAATATCGCGCTGACCACAAAGCCTGGAAAGTCAAAGTCAATTCCAGACACGATCACGAGGCAAAGCCCCAAGGCAAGGCCCTGCATCGCGTAAGTATAAGCCTGCGTCCGGCTAATGCGCCCGCCAGCCATCATCACTGCGGCTGCTCCAGCGCAGTCTCTTTAGGTTTTAGAATTGGAGTGAAGGGTTGAACCCACATCCAATCAATCGCCTTTTTAGCATAAAGCTTTACGCGTAGGTCATCCGAACTTGCGCCCAATACTCGGCCAACAGGAAGGCCGCGCGGCAAAACCCCGTCATCACCGCTCGTCACGATCTCGTCGCCTTCTGTCCAATCTCCGTCACCG
>CALKXN010000136.1 GCA_938003555.1 uncultured Robiginitomaculum sp.
TGCAGCTGCTGCAGAATTTGCGCGCTAATGTCGCCCTCGGGGACGTTCACATTATCAAAACTGCCTTTTGCGCGCATCATTTTGCGCGCTTTAGCGTCCCACACACTGGCCCGCGGAATATCTGTTGGCGCGTGCGGCGCATCGGCCACATCCGGAAAACGGTCCGCATTACGAATTTGCTCTGCAAATTCCGGCGGCACGTCACTTTTAGCGATAGTCGGCATAGAGGCGCAGCCTGTCAGCAGAACTGCGGCGGCGGCGATCAGAATGGCGGCGGTCTTATTTATATACATAGTTTGAATATGGTTTAATTTGCGGCGCGGCGCACCTAAAAAATTGTCAAGCTATGGGAATAAAGGCGGCTGCATCAACCCTGTGCTCTCATCCCAGCCCATAACAGCGTTGAGATTCTGCACGGCCTGACCGGAACTCCCTTTTACTAGGTTATCAATCACGCCAATCATAATGACGCGATCGGCGCGGCGATCAGAAAAAATGCCGATGCGGCAATGGTTTGAGCCGCGAACGTGACGTGTTTGCGGCACTTTTCCTTCGGGCTCGATGTGCACAAAGGACTCGTCTTTGTACCGCTCCGCATAAGCTTGCCGCACGCTATCGGCCGTATGGCCCTTGGATAATTTGGCATAGATCGTAACAATCTCGCCGCGGTTCATGGGCAGCAAATGCGGCGTAAAGCTCACTTGCGTCGCCGTCCCTGAAACGCGCTCAAGGATTTGGTCAATTTCGGGGGCGTGGCGATGCGCGCCAACGCCATAGGCCTGCGCGCCTTCGGCAAGCTCCGTAAAGGATAATCCCAGCGTCGCTTTGCGCCCTGCTCCGGTTGCGCCGGATTTCGCGTCAATCACGATATCGGTGACATCAATCAAGCCGCCTTGCGCTGCTGGAATGAGCGTCAATAAAGTCGCCGTCGGGTAGCATCCCGGGCAAGCCACAAGACTTGCGCCGCGCAATTTATCGCGCGAAAATTCAGTCAGGCCGTAAACCGCGTCTTTAAGAATATCGCGCGCATCATGGCTGCGCCCATATGTGGACTCATAAAGCTCGGGATCACGCAACCGAAAATCTGCCGACAGATCGATAACCGTTTTCACCTTTGGTAAAATCTTCGCAATGGTCTCTTGGCTCGCCCCATGGGGCAGGCACGCAAAGGCCACGTCGATCTCGTCCCAATTCACCTCATCCCACTTCGTAAGGCGCGGCATGTCCATGCCCGCATAGCTTGGAAACACATCCCCAAACGCCTCGCCCGCGCGGCTATGCGCCGTCAGCGCGGCCAGCTCTAATTTCGGATGGCCCAAAATCAAACGAACACATTCCACGCCCGTATATCCAGATGCGCCAATGACTGCTGTTTTTAAAATCTTGCTCATGTGAATGTCCTTACACGATTGGCCGTGAACTTAGAGTAAAAAAAAAGCGCCCCGCAAGGAGGCGCTTCTTGGTAATTCTGTATGAACGATCTAACGTTTTGAGAACTGGAAGCTCTTACGGGCTTTTGCTCGGCCATATTTCTTACGCTCAACAACACGCGAGTCGCGCGTGAGGAAGCCAGCAGCTTTAAGCGCGGGGCGCAGAGCAGGCTCGTAATATGTGAGGGCTTTGGAGATGCCGTGACGCACAGCACCGGCTTGACCGGACAGGCCGCCGCCTTTGACTGTTGCGACAACGTCGTAACCATCAACGCGCTCAGTGACTTCGAAAGCCTGACGAATGATCAAACGTAGAACGGGACGCGCGAAGTAAACTTCCTGATCGCGGCCATTGACTGTGATCTTGCCGTTACCGGGCTTGATCCAAACACGGGCGATAGAGTTTTTACGCTTGCCTGTTGCATATGAACGGCCAAGGTCGTCAATTTTAGGCTCAGCCATAACAACAGCGGGCGCCGCAGTAACTGTTCCGTCAGCAGCAACTTCGCCGCCATCCATGACGTTTTTAAGGTCTTCTAATCCAGCCATGATCTAGGCTCCTATTGTATTTTTGGGGCTCATAGACTTGAAGTCGATGACTTCAGGTGTTTGGGCTTCATGTGGATGCTCGCTACCGGCATAGATTTTCAGGTTAGACAGCTGCTTACGCGCAAGCGGGCTTTCCTTTGGCAACATACGCTGAACAGCTTTGCGCATAACGCGCTCTGGGAAACGTCCATCAAGAACCTTGCCCGCTGTCGTCTCTTTCAAACCACCGGGATGGCCTGTGTGACGGTAATATGTCTTATCTGAACGCTTTTTACCCGTGAAGACAACTTTGTCCGCATTGATAATAATAACGTGGTCACCACAATCATTGTGCGGTGTATATGTTGGCAAATGCTTGCCGCGTAAACGCATGGCAACGAAACTGGCCAGACGTCCTGTCACTACATTTTCAGCATCGATAAGAATCCATTTCTTATCGATTTCAGCGACCTTTAAAAACTTGGTTTTCATGGTGTGAACCTTATAAATACTAAAGCGAGGCCGATGCCCCGCCCTAAACGATGGCGCGACATAACAGACAGCCGCGCGCAGTCAACTTTGTTTCTGCATATTTTCTGAAAGCATATATATATCAATGACTTATAAATGCGGTATAATAATACCGCATTTATTGCGGGGTATATGCCGCTACACAACGCATTCATGCACGCTTTTGT
>CALKXN010000137.1 GCA_938003555.1 uncultured Robiginitomaculum sp.
TATACGCGAAAAGTTTATGATACGATTTCCGATAATGCGGCCAATGCAGGGATTATTGTCGGAGATAAGAAAACGTCACCGGCCGACGTCGATTTGCGCTGGGCTGGGGCCATCTTATACCGCAATGGTATCGTTGAGGAAACGGGACTTGGTGCAGGAATTTTAGATCACCCTGCGCGCGGAATTATCTGGTTGGCGAAACGGTTTGCGCCGCATGGCATTAAACTTGACGCAGGCCAATATATTATGTCCGGAAGTTTTACGCGTCCGGTTGTCGCGCGGGCTGGAGATGCATTTAGAGCAGATTTTGGCCCAATGGGCGTTGTAGAATTGGGTTTTTCATAATGGACCGTTTGACCAATAGATTTAAAGCCCGCCTGAATAATGGCGAAGACACGCTCGGCCTTTGGTTTGGCCTGGCCAATAATGCGGCGGCCGAGATTTGCGCGCAAAGTGGCTTTGATTGGCTATTAATTGATGCGGAGCATTCTCCATTATCTGATAAAGATATTTTGTCATGCCTTCAGGCGGTGGCCCCTTACAATATTCAACCGATCGTTCGACCCGTAAGCGGGGACAAGAATGTGCTTAAGCGGCTTTGTGATGTGGGCGTTCAAACATTTTTGGTTCCGATGATCGATAATGCTGAGCAGGCCCGATCCGTGGTCAGTGCGGTGCAATATCCGCCTTCTGGAACACGCGGGCTTGGAACATCAATGGCGCGTGCTGCGCGTTGGAATATGATGCCTGATTACTTTACGCGCGCAAATGAAGAGATGTGCGTAATCTTGCAAATTGAGACAAAATTAGGCCTTCAAAACCTAAAGAGCATTGCCACTACAGACGGGGTTGATGCTGTGTTTATTGGGCCGTCAGATCTCGGCGCCGCTCTGGGGTATCCCGGGCAACCGAGTCACCCTGATGTCATTGCGGCGGTCTCGCAAGCCATCCGTGATGTTCGCGCTTGCGGTAAACCCGCAGGGGTTTTGGCTGTAACATCAGAGCTTATCGATATTTACAAAGACGCTGGGGCGAGTTTTGTCGGCGTGGGGAGTGACTGCGGTGTTCTGGCCAAAGGTGTTCAGCGGCTTTATGAAAGCTTTGCTTCGGGCGTGGATGCAAAAGGGGATTATTAATGTCTCTCTATTTTGTTCAAAAACTGCTGTATAATCTAAACCGAGAACCTTCGGTGCAAGCGCAGTTCAAAACCGACATTGATAGTCTGTTGGCAGAGTATAAATTGACCGCCGATGAGCAAAGCTGGATCAAAAATGGCGATGTCGGGGAATTATATATCCACGGCGTGAACGGTCAAATCTTGATGCATTATGCGGCCTTTATCGGTCAGGAATGGGATGAATATATTCAGGCCATGAAAGATGGTCTAAGCAAGCACGGACAGGTGCGCGATGGTATATATAAAGCTGTCGATGGCGGTGATGGAGGAGCGGTTTAATGGCTTTAGTTTTTGCAGGTATTTGTTCGCACGGCCCAGGAATAACGGGCCGCGCTGAGCGTGCAGACCCCGCGCTTCGTGATCCTTTTTACGCTGCGCTGGACTCGCTTCGCGTTGATATTGAGGCAAGCGGCGCTGAGGCGCTTGTTGTTATTGCCGCGGAGCATTTCGCCAATTTTTTTATGAATAATATGCCTGCCTTTGCGATGGGTATGGGGGAGGAATATGAAGGGCCGATTGAAGACCCCGATTGGTTAAAAATCCCGCATACGAAAATTCCGGGCGCGCCAGAATTGTCAGAACGGATCATTACAGAAATGATGCAAAGCGTTGATTTGTCTTATGCTAAGGAATGGCGGATGGATCACGGCATTATGGTGCCACTTAATTTTCTGACGCCGCGCTACGATATGCCGATTATTCCGGCTAATATTAACTGCCAAGGCCCGCCCCTAACGCCGCTGAGCCGCGCTTATGAATTTGGCCGGGCGTTGCGCCGGGCTTGCGACTCTGTACCTGAGAAAATTGCGGTGATGGGAACCGGTGGCATTAGTCACTGGCCCGCCACCCCCAATAGCGGTAAAATTAACGAAGCGTGGGATCGTGAGTTTCTTGACGCGTGGGTGGCCAATGATAAAGCGCGTCTGTTATCTTATACGGATGAAGAAACGCTGCGCGAAGCGGGGCAAGGGGGCTTTGAAATTCGAACGCTGACAGCGATTAGTGGTTTGTGTGAAGGCTCGAAAGGCACCATTCGTCACGCAGAGCCTATTCCTATATTCTCAACCATGTGCGTTGCAGGTGTAATGGATATTTAGTCGGCTATACTTTCTAAAAGCGTATATAGCTCTGC
Organism: uncultured Robiginitomaculum sp.; assembly: GCA_938003555.1. Lineage (GTDB taxonomy): Bacteria > Pseudomonadota > Alphaproteobacteria > Caulobacterales > Maricaulaceae > Robiginitomaculum. The sequence goes on from CALKXN010000137.1 coordinate 2,310, forward strand.
GAGTTTTTTAGCGCCAATTCGAGCTTCAATTTTCTTATATTCGGCTTCGCTTAGCGGAGCCATTTTTTTATAGAGATCGCGCCCTCTCGCTGCGAGACGGATTAACTTTCTACGGTTATCGCCTTCCACAGCAAACCGTTTAACGAGTTTCTGCTCTTCCAGTGCTTTCAGTATTCGGGTGAGGCTTGGCATTAACAGCATTGTTCTTTGGGCGAGTTCGGTCGCCTCTAGTCCGTCCAAGCCATAGAGCGCGCGAATAACGCGCCATTGTTGTTCAGTAATGTCATGTTCCCGCATAATCGGCCGGAAATGTGACATCACAGACTCTCGCGCTCTCAAAAGAGACATGGGTAGGTTCTTTTGAAAGTCGCGAAGTTCATTGTTCATAATTAGACTATCTCGTCTTTCACTTCATTTCTCAAGCTGCCGATGCCGGGGCAAGTGACTTCAACGACGTCGCCAGGGACAAGATATTTAGGCGGGTCAAAGCGTGCGCCCGCGCCATTGGGTGTTCCGGTGGCGATGATGTCACCAGCTTTAAGTCGCGCAAATTTGGACAGATATTCAATCTGAAATTCGATCGGGAACATCATATTGGATGTGTGATCATCTTGGCGCAGTTCGCCGTTCACGCGCGTTTGGATTTTTAAATCCGTCAGGTCTATATCATCGGTAAGCGGAACCATCCACGGACCCAGCGCGCCTGATTTTTCAAAGTTTTTCCCTTGTGTCACGTTGAATTTTGCATGGCGCACCCAATCGCGCAGCGTGCCTTCATTCATGACGCAAAGGCCCGCAATGTGATCGCGCGCATTTTCACGTTTAATCCGGCGACCTTCTTTGCCGATAATGACAACGATCTCACCTTCATAATCAAGTTGATGCGATTCAGGGGGGCGCTCAATATATTGACCATGTCCCACAAAGCTTTCGCGCGAGCGCATAAATACAGATGGGTTCTTCGGGGCTTCGGAACCGTCTTTATATTCGGCATTGCGATTAGCGTAATTTACGCCAATGCAAAAATATTTTTCAGCGGTTGTGATTGGCGGCAGAAGCTCCAAATCTTCTAATTTATGGGAGCCCTTGCCCGCATTCACTGCGGCAATTGCGGC
>CALKXN010000138.1 GCA_938003555.1 uncultured Robiginitomaculum sp.
ATTTTTACAGTTTCATTCTGCATATTAATGGGTCTGACTCTTTTGGACAGTTACAAAATCCTCCAGCTTAATGTGTTCTCTGGAGTTCTGTTGATATTGACACTTCTCACGCTTGGATGGCTGTTTTTCAGGGGAAAAATAGAGCGCGTGGAGCAAACGACTGCAGAAGGGGTCGAGAGCAATGCCCAAGTTTCATCACCAAGTTTTCAAAAAAGGGTGGTCAACAGTATTATTAGTGGATTTGTAACCGCTGCTATTGTCACACTCTGCGTTGCACCTCAGCTTGCTACAATTGGGGACACCGATGTTGCTGTGCAACTTTCTATCCCTAAGATCGTCACAATATTCGGCATTGTTATGACGCTTGTTGTCATGTTGTCTTTCTGCATACGAAGATAAACGTTTGCCATTCGTCAAAATAGAGGCCGCCTCAATTGAGACGGCCTTTAAATTTAAGAGATTTGAATGGCTGAGTATTTATAGCTATTCAACGACGTTCCCGTCCGTGTCCCAATATTCAATATCAGCGATACCGAGGCCGCGCAGCGGGCCTTCGATTTCTTCGCGGTCACCCACGATGATCCAGATAACACTGTCCGGCTTGATGGTCTCTGCCGCTGTGCGGCGCAGACCGGCCGGGGTGAGGGCGGCGTAGCGGTCTTGGGTTGTTGTCGCGTAGTCATAGGCATTGCCATAACGCGCCGCTGTGCGGATTGAGCCGAGCACAGCGCCCGCCGTTTCGAATTTTCCGGGCAGGGAGCGTACATTATTATCGCGAATTTTTTGCAACTCTTCGGCGGTAATCGGACGCGGGCCAAGATAGTCGCGAATTTCGCGGCGAAGCTCCATCAGGGACTCGCTCGTTTTATCGGATTGCACAGGCGCGTAAATCAGCCATGGACGCTGTCCTTTAGCGCTTTGCGTGAAGGTATATGCGCCGTAAGCCCAGCCTTTATCTTCGCGAAGGTTCATATTGACTCGGGCCGTAAAGGCGCCGCCAAGCGCTTCATTCATCGCTTCAATGTCGGTGGTGTTTTCTGCCGCGTTAGAGGCAATGAGATGTCCGCCCAATATCAGCGATTGCGGAGCGCCTTTCTTGTCCACGATAATGACGCGCTCGCCGGGTTTAATGCCGACTTTCGCGATATTGCGTTCTGGGATCGCGCTATCCGGCGCGGCCCAATTGCCAAATTTCGCTTCAAGCTTTGGCTTTAACGTGTCCTCATCAATCGCGCCGACAACAAATAATGTCGCATTGTCAGGGCGGATGAAATTACGGTGATAGGCGAGCAAATCATCGCGCGTCATAGCGTTAGTTGTTTCTGCCGTGCCGGAACCCGTAAATGGAACGCCATAAGCGTGATTGTCGCCATACATGGCCGGCGGAAGCAGGCGCAGCGCGGTTTGAATCGGATTGATTTTTTCATTATCAATGCCGGAGAGGCGCTGCTTGCGATAGCGGTCTAGCTCTTCTTGGCTAAATTGTGGATTGCGAATGATGTCGGCATAAAGGTCAAGGCCAGCGTCTAATTTATCGACGAGGACATTTAGCGTTGCCGTGGTATTATCAAGGCCTGAGCCTGTACCAATACGCGCGGCGATTTCGCTGGCTTCTTCGCTGATTTCAAGCGCGCTGCGCGTGGTCGTGCCATTATACATCATATCCGACGCAAAACTGGCTGCGCCCATTTTCGCTTTGCTATCGGCCGCGTAGCCGCCGTTAAATTCCATCGCCATTTGGACAACCGGAACGGCGTCGCGCGTCGCGAGCACGACTTTCATGCCGTTGGACAGTTCAAATTCTGTTACCTCAGGAAAGGCAAGGGCGGGAACGCCGCCAATGTCAGGCAGGGCCGAGCGGTCTGCGCCTGTCTCGGCAGATTTCAGATCTTTGCTAAACGGCAGGATTGTTAATTTATAAGCGCCATCAGACAGCCATTTATTGGCCGTTGCTTTGACAAGCCCGCTATCGGCGGCGTTAATCCAGCCGAGCTGTTTTTTCCAAAATCCTGGATCACCGGCGTAAAGCTCGCCTTCGGCCAGAGTTGAGGCCTTACCGCTAAATCCGCCAATGCGTTCAAGGCCACGAATATAGGCGGCGTTGACATTGGTTTTCTTGGATTCGAGCAATTTTTTGTTCGGGCCATTTTTCAAAAAGTCAGACATGATGCGATCAATGATTGCGTCCACCTCGGCCGGATCAGAGTCTTTCTTCAACGTGACATTGACCGAAAAGATCGAAGACAGATTATGTTCTTCGACATAGACCGATACATCTGTGGCCAGTTCTTTTTCATAGACCAGTTCTTTATAGAGGAGCGATGTTTTGCCGGAGCCCAGAACCTGCGCGGCCAAATATAGCACGGCCGTGTCTTGGTCGAGGCGTCCTGGAACGGCCCAGTAACGGTCAAGGCGGGTTTGCTCGACGCGGTCATACATGACTTCGGTAATCGTTTCCGTGCGGTCCGGAACCCATGTTTTCTTTTGGTATAGTGGTTCGCCAACAGGGGCGTCGCCGAAATATTTCTCCATTAAGGGGCGCGCTTCGGCGGCGTTAATGTCGCCGGCTAAAACGACGACAGTGTTCGACGCGCCGTAATATTCTTTGAACCAAGATTTCACATCTTCAAGTGACGCGGCGTCGAGATCTTCCATAGAACCGATGGTTGACCAGCGATAAGGGTGGCCAACAGGGAACAGGCCTTCGAGGACGCGATACTCCGATTTGCCATAGGGGCTGTTGTCGCCTTGGCGTTTCTCATTTTGAACAACGCCGCGCTGTTTGTCCAAATTCTCTTGCGTGATGGCGCCTTCGAAATGGGTCATGCGATCGGATTCCATCCACAGTGCCATATCAAGGGCAGGTGTGGGTACAGTCTGGAAATAATTTGTACGGTCAAACCATGTCGTGCCATTCATGCCGGTTGCGCCGGCCTTCTCGAACGGGCCGAAATATTCGTCATTATAGTTTTCTGAGCCATTGAACATTAAATGCTCAAAGAGATGGGCAAAGCCTGTCTTTCCGGGTTTTTCATCTTTTGACCCAACATTGTACCACACAGATACTGCGACGGTTGGCGTTTTACGGTCTTCGTGGACAACAACGCGTAGGCCATTATCCAGCGTAAAACGCTCATAGGGGATGTCAATATTAGGCGCAGCGGATAGGGCGTCAGCGTCGCTGATTTTCGGTAAAGCCGTTGCGGCCATATATTGCGCGGTCTGTTGAGCAGAGTCGCCATTTGACGCGCCGTTACAGGCGGCTAACGTCAAGGCCAAAGCGGCGGTGGTGAGTAAAGCGATGCGTTTCATAATTGTCCCTCTCATGGAATTTTAGGTCTTTTAACGTAATGAACGCGTAGCGCAAAGAAAAAGCCGCCCCAAAGGGACGGCTTCGTAATCAAAGTAATGTGCGAACTCGCCGCCAAATTTATAGACCAGCGATACCGCGGCGCTGGTAAAGTTACCGTCCGAGTCAAAATTACTATTTTTTGCGGCGCTTAAAGAGCGGGTTATGTTTCAATTTCTAAGGCGGTCCAGCACACCTTGCAGAATATAACTTGCGGCGAGTTTATCGACGGCCTGCGCGCGTTTGGCGCGGCTTATGTCGCCCTCGATCATGGTGCGGGTCACCGCAGCGGTTGAGAGACGTTCATCCCAAAACATAAAGGGCACATTTTTTATGTTCATCAAGTTGATTGAAAAATCTTTGACCGACTGCACGCGCGGGCCGGAGCTGCCATCCATATTGAGGGGCAGGCCGATAACCAAAGCCGTGCATTCGCGCTGCGTGTAAAGCTCGAAAAGATGCGTAGCGTCTGGCGTGAATTTTTTGCGTTTAATTGTTTCCAGTGGCGTAGAAATTAAGCGCGAGCGGTCGCTAATCGCAATACCGATTGTCTTTGTGCCTGGATCAAGGCCCATAATGGGGCCGCTTGTCGCGGCTAAATCTGAAAGCTCTATCTGTGCCATGTGGCCGCTTAGCCCGCAAAAATAAACGGCGCAATAAAGGGAAGCAGCACAAAAAGAAAGTAAAGAACAATAAGCGCGCTTAAAACGACCTTGACCCGCAAGGCAGGGTGTCGCCGCCACAATATCGCGATGCAAATCAAGCCAAGTAAATTATCGATCTGTCCTATAATGCGGCCATAATGCGCGGGGTCCCAATAGCTGATGGGGGAATAAAAGCGCCAGTCTGTTATGGGCCAAAAATGACGATGCGCGTCATCGGCGTGAACAGGTAGGTCAATAAGTGATTGCGTAAATGCAGCGAGCGCAAAGAACAGCAGAAGGACAGCCCATTTGTGTTGGCGAAAGGCGTAGCCGATGACGGCGAGCGCAGTAAATATGGGAAGGGCATTCGAGAGCGCGCTCCAAAACTGCATGTGGGGCTGAAAATATATCGTATTGAAATAGGCGCCAATGCCGTCTCCGGTGATCAGGCCGTAATAGACAAGTCCCACATATATGAAAATATCCGTCACCAAAGCCCCAGCGAGAACGGCCCAATTTCGCGCGGGCGCTTCGCGTTTAGAAAATAAGGCCAGCGCTAAAAGGGCATGGGTTTGGGTGTTCACTTCTGCCGCTCGGGGTGAACGCCGACCCAGTTTTCATCGACATAGGCTTTGATCGCAGCATTGTCTTTTTTCATATCCCCTGTCAGCGGGAAAAGACGGTCCAGCACGACATGTTTTTTTGGGCCGTCAAAGGCGCAGATAAATACGGGGACGTCTGCGGCGTAGGCTGCCCGTAAATAGCCGGATTTATATTTGGCGACTTTGGAGCGCGTGCCTTCGGGCGGGAAGCCGACGCAGACTTTGTCGGCTTCGTCAAATAATTTAGCGATTTGTACGACGACGTCTTTGCCATTGCCGCGATCAACAGGGTAGCCGCCCAGCGCGCGAAAGAGCGGGCCCATAGGCCAGAAGAACCATTCTTTCTTGATCAGGAACGTATATTTAAACCCAGAGGCCAGCATGGCAAGTGAGGCTGAAATGGCATCCCAATTTGACGTATGCGGCACGCCAATAATCACAAATTTCGGGACATCTGGCATTTTGCCAACCAGCTTCCATCCTGTCAGCTTTAACCCAAAAGAGCCAAGGGCGCGGGTGAAGCCATTGCCCATACGCGGGGAATATACGCTCATATGTTCATTATCGAATTTCATGGTCGTTCAGTCTTTAATTTATTTTATCCATTTTCAGGTTTAATGCCTGTGAAATTTTTATCAAAATAGGCTTTGATTTTTCGGTTGTCGATATCTGTGTCATAGGTCAAATCCCAAACCTTATCGAGAACCACTTCTTTGGTTGGGCCGTTAATTCCGATGATATAAATTGGAACTTTAGCCGCATAGGCCATTCTTAAATACCCCTTTTTGAGGGTTTCGACTTTTTTACGCGTGCCTTCGGGGGTGAGGCCCACCCAGACATTGTCATGGGTTTCAAAATAGGCGACCATTTGCTCAATCAAATTGGTTTTAGATTTACGGTCAATTGGGATTCCGCCCATTTTTTTCCAAAGCGGTCCTAATGGCCAGAAAAACGCTTCTTTTTTCATCATCCATGAGAAATGTAATCCGACCGATAACATGGCGGACATGGCCAAAATAAAGTCCCAATTTGAGGTATGGGGCGCGCCGATGACGATCATTTTTTTTTCTTCAGGAAATTGACCTGTAATCTTCCATCCTATGATCTTCATCATGATGGAGCCTATGCCGCGCGTTACGGCATTCCCCATGCGCGGTGTGGATGCAGAGATATGCGGATTGTCGTATTTCATAGTGAGCTTTCGTATTTGCCTGTGACTTACGGTGACAACCCTGCAAAGGCAATTTCATAACATACATATTCGTGGGTAGAAGATTCTAATCTGGTAGATTAACGATACACTTATGCATATCGAAACCTTCACACCGCCTCGTTTTTTGCGTCCTGCAATGGTTCAAACCTTTTTGGCAGGACAGAAATTCCGATCACGCGGTCATAACCCTATGCGTGACGCCGCCCAAGACGTCATATTGGATTTACCTGATGGCGTGCGTCTCTCAGGAAAGCTCTCAACGCAGGATAATGCGCGCGGCACGGTCATGCTGCTCTCTGGCTGGGAAGGCAGCGCAGACAGCACATATGTGCTGTGTTGCGGCCGGCATTTGTTTGGGCAGGGCTTGAATGTGTTTCGTTTAAATTTTCGCGATCACGGGGATAGTCATTCTTTAAATGAAGGGCTGTTTTATGGGGGGCGCTTTGATGAAGTTTGGGACGCGGTAAATGCTGTTGCTACGCAGCATTCAAATTTACCGCTGATTCTGACGGGATTTTCTCTAGGCGGAAATTTTGCCCTGCGCGTCGCGTGGGAAAACAAGGCGCGCGCGATTAAGAACTTGCACAGTGTTTTCGCGATCAGCCCTGTTATCAACCCCCTCGCAGCCGCGCCCATTCCAGACACGCAGCCTCTTATTAAGCGCTATTTCATGAAGAAATGGACGACGTCTCTGGCCAAGAAAGCTCAGGCTTATCCCGGACTTTATGATCTGAGTATCTTTGAGGGTGAGAAAACCATTATGGGCCTAACGGAGCGGTTTTTAAAGTTCACGCCATTTGAAACGATTGAGGACTTCTTCAACGCTTATCGGATTTGGCCGGATGATTTAACGGGCTTAAATGTGCCAACTCAAATTATTATGGCCAAGGATGATCCGGTTACGCCTGCGGCCCATTTGCGGGATCTGAATATTGAGCGCCCTGCGATGTTGATAGAGCTTGACCATGGCGGCCATAATGCGTTCTTTAATAGCCTGAACGGCCCGACATGGTATGATCTTCATATTGCGCGCCAATTGGAGGATTTATGATACCCTTGATCATTGGCGCTGCGGCGGCTGTTGGGATTGTAGGCGGCGCAGGAAAGCTGTTGGCGCTTAGGTCGACTAAAGGCTCTGCGCCCGGATTGGTTGATGGAAAGCTTGCGGCGCTGGGCAATGCGCCCAATGCAGTCAGCAGCGAGGCAGATACGCCTGAGGCGCGCAAGGTTGCGCCGTTTAAGGACGCCACTCTTGACGCTGTCCTTACGGCAATTAACGCAACAGGCGGAAAGATTGTGACGCAGCAAAAAGGCTACGCCGCAGCCATCTATACGACCCAATTAATGGGGTATGTTGATGATGTTGAATTACGCGTCTCGGGTAAGACCGTTCATATCCGCTCAGCCAGCCGCGTCGGATATTCAGATCGCGGCGTGAACCGCGCCCGCGTCGAAGAAATTCGTAATATGCTGGGCGCAGAGAAAATTATTTCTGGCTAAATCAATCGCGCAGCCTCAGCGCTGCGTATCAACCAAATATGGCACATAGCCGCTTTAGGATAAGGCACATCCATGACGCAGAAAATTGACCACGAAAAAGTTAAGTCCCTTGTGACAGAGCTATTAACCGCGCTGGGCGAAGACCCGACGCGTGAGGGCCTTCAAGAGACGCCGCGCCGCATTGCTAATTTTTGGCGCGAATTTATCGAATATGATGCCGGTAAATTGGACACAACATTTGCCGCAGTGAAGCACAACCAAATGGTTGCGGTTACGGGCATGAAGGTGTGGTCTATGTGCGAGCATCACATGCTGCCCTTTTGGTGCGATGTATCGATTGCCTATATCGCGGATGACAAGGTGTTAGGCCTCTCTAAATTTGCGCGCATTGCGCACAAACATGCTCATAAATTAACGCTCCAAGAGCAGCTTGTCTCTGATATCGCCAATGAGCTTAAAGGCATTTTAGGCACAAATGATATTGCCGTAATGGCCAAAGGTGAGCATTTGTGCATGACGATGCGCGGTATTAAAACGCCG
>CALKXN010000139.1 GCA_938003555.1 uncultured Robiginitomaculum sp.
TGAAGGCTGGACGAGCAAGACTTTGCGCGACGCGGTCGCCGCCGCGGGCCTGCCCCAAAGCGCAGAGAAATTATATTTCCCCGGCGGCGCAGTAGAGCTGATCACATTTTGGACCGCGCGCTGCGATGCCAAAGCGGCGCAAGCTCTGGCCGAAATGGACCTTAAATCCATGAAAATTCGACAGCGCGTTACTCAAGGCGTCATTGCCCGCATGCAAGCGATAGGCCCGCATGAAGACGCCGCCCGCCGCGCCCTGTCTCGCCTGTCCTTGCCCAGCGCAGGCACAGCCGGCCCGCGCAGTCTCTGGGCCGCAGCCGACACGATATGGCGCGCCATTGGCGACACTTCAACGGACGCCAATTTCTATTCCAAACGCACCGTACTTTCCGCCGTCATCGGTTCAACAACACCGATCTGGCTATCTGATCACAGCGATGACAAATCTGAGGCCCGCGCCTTTTTAGATAACCGCATTGAAAATGTCATGCAGTTCGAAAAAGTCAAAGCCCGCGCCCGAAAGGTCACCGGAGCCCTGCCTGATCCCGCCAGCATTTTGGGACGTCTGCGCTATGGCGGCGGACGCAAAAAGAGATGGCGGCGGCGGTAGACACGGCTCAAACATCTAGGACCAATACCTCAATGACTCACGACGAAAATATTTTTAGAAAAACGCAAAGAGCGTCTCGGGACGTCACGCGAAAGGTCAGCAAAAAAATAAGTGAGAGTCCGCATAAAGAAAGAATTGCAAATAGAGTTTCCAAAGACTGGCAGGCGGTTTCCAAACTTTATGACGATGCCAATATAAACAGAATTATAAAACCCGCATCTGATGCGGTAAGCCAAGCGTATAGTTCAAGTAAAAAGTCATTAAAAAACATCGACGAAGTCACCCAACTCACCGCGAAAGCTGAGACCATTAAAAATGGGACTAATAAACACATCGCACGTCCGGCAAAAAACTTCATGGCTGAAAAAGGCATATCTGCTAAACTTACAGAAGGGACGGATATTACCCAGAACGCATATGGCGACTTAAGAAAAATGATAAAGCCATATTTTGCAGCTGATGATGCTCAAGAACTACTTCTAAATACTCATAAAGAAATTACAAAAATTACGGCTAGTATTTTGCAAGTTAGTAATAAAGACGCAGCAGGCTGGATAGGGAGTTTTGGAAAACTTGTAACTGCGAAAGTTGCAGGTATTGCAGGAACCGCTTCATTGTTTGGCTTAGTGAGCACATTTGGCACTGCAGGCACAAGCGCTGCAATTTCAGGTTTGGCTGGGGCCGCAGCAAACAATGCAACGATTGCGGCTCTTGGGTTTGGCGGCGGAATGGCGACTGGCGCGTTGGTTCTTGCTGGATTTGGCGTTTTCGTGGGCATGGTGACTTATAAATTCGTTCTATCTGCACAACCCCGTCTATATGAAGACTTATCCGAAGAAGAGAAACGAATTGTTGAAACATGCGGTATACTTGCAGCGGCAATTACGCATAAATTAAATGAAACGCCGCTTCAGCTTTACGCCGATGATGCCATAAGTTTTCGAGAATCTCTCGAAGTACTTCATAAACATTTAGTCGTAAATTCTGATAGAATCTGCTGCGGTTTGGATGCGATAAACTCACTTAAATATCGCAAGCATATTCTCATTGATTTCCAGCCCGCTATTTTGAATCAATTCAGCATTTATGCTTCAAAAACACCTTTCAGCCCCGCCGGCATAATTAGTGGTGTATTTCATGCGCTTCTCACACGAACAGCATTGGATGGATCACCCGAACAGGATATGGTTTTGGAAGCTCTTCGCAGATCAAAAAAGGACTTGCACGATGCAAGTGAAAGTGAATTATCAGATTACTTGCACGAGCTCACACCAGCACAGCAAAGAGGTGTCGCCAATAATGTGAAAGGTCTTTATCACGAACTTAAATATGTTGATGACTATAATAGTCGTGATGAAGACACCTACGCCCAAATCCATAGTTCTACATCCCACCAAGGTTCGGACGTCGTGATAAGAACTAAAGCATCTGACGAAATTATTGATGAATATCAGTTAAAGGCGACGAACAATGAGGCTCATGTGCATTCACATCAAACTCGTTACGCTGAAATTGAAATTAAGGTTACCGAAGAGATGGCGCTGAGAATCGATGACGTTGAGTCTAGCGGGCACTCAAATGTAGAGATGACGAAAGATGTTGAAACAGTTTTTATCAATGTTTCTGATAATACAGTAACCGATAGAATTATCGAGTCTGGAACCTATTCAGGCTTAGCCAAGGCGGGGTTTGAATCGCTCAAAATGTTACAAGGAAAATCAAATCTATTAGATGCAGGCAAAGGCACTTTGCGTGTTTCAGCGAACTCAGCTGCCGCGACAGGTATTACGGCCTTCTTCTTTGGTTAAACATAACGCAAAGATGCAGCAGGCGGGCAAATTGGCACTAGAGCAAAGTAAAACTTAACTCGCTTAAAGCGCGTCCCCAATCGTATTGACATGGCCCATTTTGCGGCCCT
>CALKXN010000140.1 GCA_938003555.1 uncultured Robiginitomaculum sp.
AAAGTTGATGGCGTTGGTGTCGACTGGCCGATTCGTTATGATGATTTGAAACCGTGGTATGATTATGTTGAGAAATTTGCGGGTCTTAGCGGGAATAATGATGGTCTAGAGCAGCTTCCGGATGGGATTTATCAACCCCCCTTTGAACTGGACTGCGCAGCGAAACATTTACAAGCGAAGTTGGTTGAGAATTTTGATGATCGCCAATTGATTGCGGGCCGCGTAGCGAATTTGACACGTACAACCCCAGAGCAAGAAGCGCTGGGCCGCGGGGCGTGCCAAGCGCGCTATCATTGTTTTCGCGGATGTTCTTTTGGGGCTTATTTTAGTTCTAATTCGGCCACGCTTCCGGCAGCGAAAAAGACAGGAAACCTCACGCTTCGACCTGACAGCATCGTGCACAGCGTGATTTACGACCCCAAAACCAAACGCGCCACCGGCGTTCGGGTGATTGATCGCCTGACGAAAGAAACCAAGACTTACACCGCGCGCGTTGTTTTTTTAAATGCCTCGGCAATCAACACGGCAGCGATATTATTGCAAAGCGGCAGTGAGGACATGCCAAAGGGTTTAGCGAATAGTTCGGACCAAGTTGGACGTAACCTTATGGACCATGTTGCAGGCGCGCGGGCGCAAGCGACGATTGAGGGCATGACGGATAAATATGTCTATGGGCGCTATCCTGGACAGGGCTATATCCCGCGTTATCGTAATTTCCCCGAATATGATCAGCCTTATAAACGCGGTTTTTCCTTTCAGGTTTATACAGGGCGCGGGACGTGGCAACCGGGCCGTCAGGGCGTTGGCGCTGGGTTTAAGGCTGCTAACCGCGACCCTGGGCCGTGGACAATTTACCTCGATGCTTATGCCGAAGTTCTGCCTGACCCGAATAACCGCGTCAGCCTCCATGCCTCTCGCAAAGATAAATGGGGCATTTCTGTGCCCGTTATGGATGCACGGATGGGGCCAAATGAATTAGCTTTGCTTGAGGCCGCCAGCAAAGACGCAGAGGACATTTTGCGTAAGGGGAACTACTCCAATATCCAAGTGCACCCTGTAGAACCGACAAAACCCGGAAACCGTATTCATGAAATGGGCACGGCGCGCATGGGACGTAATCCCAAAACTAGCGTCCTCAATAAGTGGAACCAAGCGTGGGATTGTAAAAATCTGTTTATCACGGACGGCGCGGCGATGACGAGTTCTGCTATTCAAAATCCGTCCATCACATATATGGCGCTGTCGGCGCGGGCCGCGCACCATGCCGCTGATTTGCTGGAGTCTGGCGAGCTTTAATGGCAGACTTTGATGCCATCGTTGTTGGGTCAGGAATGTCAGGCGGCTGGGCAGCCAAGGAATTATGCGAGCGCGGATTAAAGGTTTTAGTGCTTGAGCGCGGACGGAAAATCACGGCGCAGGATGATTACACAGATCACCTTGATCCATGGGAGAGGCCCAATTTAGATCGCGTGAATGCGGATGAAAAAGCCAAGCACTACCCCGTTCAATCGCGGGTTTATTCATTCTCGGAGACAACAAAACAGTTCTGGGTTAAAGATGATGAGCATCCGTATGAGAAGTCAAAGACTGGCGACTTTAACTGGCGCCGCGGTTATCATTTGGGCGGGCGCTCAATCATGTGGGGACGGCAAACCTATCGCTGGGGCGCGATTGACTTTAAAGCCAATAAAGAAGATGGCCACGGCGTAGATTGGCCTATTCGATATGAGGATCTTGCGCCGTGGTATGACACGGTAGAAAAATTTGTCGGCATTTCCGGCGCGCGCGATAATATAGACACGCTTCCGGATGGACAGCACTTCCTCCCGCCATTTGAAATGAATTGCGCAGAGATTGAATTTCAAAGCCAGATCGCGTCAAATTACCCAGGCCGCCAAATGATCATGGGCCGCGTCGCAAATTTGTCCCGCGCCACCCAAGAGCATAGCGCTTTGGGGCGAGGGCAGTGCCAGACGCGAAATCGCTGTCATCAAGGCTGTTCTTTTGGGGCTTATTTTAGCTCCCTTTCGGCGACGCTTCCGGCGGCCGAGGCAACTGGAAATTTGACGATCATAACCGATGCGATTGTGCACGAGTTGGAATTTGACCCTGTCAGCGAAAAAGTAACAGGCGTGCGCGTCGTTGATGCCAAAACTAAAAAGACCAATGTGTACCGTTCGAAGATTGTCTTTTTAAATGCCTCGACGATCCCAACGGCGATGATATTGCTAAATTCTAAGTCTGAAACAATGCCTACGGGGCTCGCAAACCGCTCAGATCAAGTTGGACGCAATATCATGGACCATGCCGGCGGTTCAAAAGTGCTCGCGACTGTGCCGGGAAATCTTGATAAATATTATTGGGGGAACCGTCCTACGGGGAGTTACATTCCGCGCTATCGTAACATTAAAGGCCAGAAGTCTGAGTTTAAACGCGGTTATGCGTTTCAAGTTTATTCATGGCGTAACGGCGTCTCCGCCGGAGCCTCAACTATCGGCCAAGAGTTTAAATTAAAAAACCGTACGCCCGGAACATGGGGCATGATGCTGGATGCATTTTGCGAAGTTTTGCCAAATGCCGATAACCGCGTTCAATTACACAAGAGCAAAACAGATGCATGGGGAATGGCTGTTCCTGTTGTTCATGCCCAAATGGGCGGCAATGAAAAAGCCCTTCTAAATGCCGCGCATGAAGACGCTCTGGATATGCTCAATAAGGCAGGGTTTGATAATATTTATCCCGTTGAAAAACCGGAAACCCACATCACGGCCATTGGCGGGCGAACGCATGAAATGGGCACGGCGCGTATGGGGCGCGACCCGATGACGAGCGTGCTAAATAAATGGAACCGCGCGCATGATGTAAAAAACCTATTCATCACAGACGGCAGCGCAATGACCAGTTCGGCTTGCCAAAA
>CALKXN010000141.1 GCA_938003555.1 uncultured Robiginitomaculum sp.
CCGCAGCTCTCGCAAATTACCCAAGGCGCGCAGCGTGAGTTATCTGATTTATCCGCGCGGCTTACCCCTGCTTTGCGTATGGGATTATCGCGTCACCGTAGCGCGCTTACGGCGCAGCGTCTCAATTCCGCCTCGCTATCGCGGCAAACCGCGCAGGCCGCAGACCGCCTGTCGCGCGCGCGGGGCCGCATGGGCCGCGCTGCGCAGAATGATCTTGACCGCAAACAGCAGCGCCTGTCGCGGGCCTCTGCCCTTCTCGGCGCCTTCAGCTATCAAGCCACATTATCGCGCGGCTATGCTTTGGTCACGGATGATACTGGCGCGATTGTGCGCGACGGCGCAGCGCTTGCTGCCAATGACGCGGTGAATTTGACCTTTGCCGGAGACGTGAAACGCGGCGCAGTCATCACCGACGGGACGCCTGCATCGCCCAAGACCAAACCAAAGCCACAATCTAAAGCTAAACCGAAAAAACCAAATCAATCGCAGATGGGACTCTTTTAGTTTCCCGCGCCAACCCCTAGAGTGACCTTATGAATTCAGGACCAAATTTTTCAGGCGAAGCGAAAATTCACTACGCCTCTTCCGATTTCCTTATCATGGAACCGGGCGCCTATGTGCTCTGCGCCGTGACAGGTGAACGCATCCCCGTTGACCAATTAAAATATTGGTCCGAAGATTTGCAAGAAGCCTATGTCGACGCAAAGGCCAGCACGAAGCGGTGGCAAGAAACGCAGAATAAGGCGGCAGTTTAATGCGCGCGGCGGCTCTAGGTTTTGCGCTGCTCCTCGCGGCCTGTTCGAGTGAAGCGCAGGAGCAAGTGGCGATTGAGCCTGTTCCGACCCCGCAAGTAAAGCCTGAAGCTGTTGAAACTAGCTCCGCGCATGCTGAGCCCCTTCATGATGCAAAATCAGCAACGTTAAATTCTAAGGTCGCCCCTGAAAAGATGGATGGGTCTAAACCACTGACTTGCGTTGGCGAAGCCGTTCAAGGCGGCCTCCTTCTTTGCCGTACATATGGCAGTACTTATGTGACACTCGGAAATACGAAGGCGCAATCTGATGGAAACGGAAAGATTATTTTAGGATTTGATAGAGATGCGCCGGCGACTATGACAGCTAAAGTCGTTGACCCCGGCGGTCATAGTTATTCGCAAGCCTTTAATGTAAAATCTCGCAACTGGGACATCTCGCGCATTGATGGCCTGCCGAAAAACCAAGTCAGCGAATATACACCCGAAGAGCTAAAACGTATTCGCGCGGCAACAGCGCGTAAGAAGGTTGGCTTTGCTAGCCGCGTTGACACTGTGCGTTTGACAGAGGCGGGTTTTGCCTCGCCTGTGGCGGAATATACAAAGACAACAAATTTCGGCGCGCAGCGCATATTGAATGGCATTAAAAAACGTCCGCATTACGGGGTAGATATGGCTGCCCCCGCAGGCACGCCCATCACCGCGCCTGCTGGCGGCGTTGTTAGCCTCGCGGATGATGATATGTATTTCGAAGGCAGCCTGATCATGATTGACCATGGCCAAGGCCTGATCAGTTATTACCTTCATATGCAGGATGTATTGGTCGAGGACGGGCAAATCGTCGAGACAGGCGACCTTATCGGAACCGTTGGCTCCAAAGGCCGCTCTACTGGCCCGCATCTGTGCTGGCGCCTAAAATGGCGCGGTCAAAATCTTGACCCCGAATTGCTGACAAAGTGGGTCGATAAATAAAATCCGCAGAGATATATCCTTGTTTCTCAAAAATAGGGTATATTCATTTCACAGTAAATAATTACGTCTCCAAGTTTATAGACTGTGGTGGAAATCGTTCAAATCCAGGAAAAGAACCGCAGGCATATGTCAATACGGCAAAGGTCTTTGACGACGAGTTGGGCGGTTTAGGCCATAGTCTATCCGGTTCGGCCCATGATGTAGTCTTGAGTTCGCGCCTCTTGCGGGTTCATGAAAATGCCTTCGGTTTCGCCATATTCAACAAGATCACCCAGATGGAAGAACGCGGTTTTTTGTGAAATCCGCGCGGCTTGGGCCATAGAATGAGTTACAATAACGATGCAGTATTTCTCGCGCAGCTCTTCGATCAGGACTTCGAGTTTCGCCGTCGCAATTGGATCAAGCGCAGAGGCCGGTTCGTCCATCAAAATCACTTCAGGAGATACGGCAATGGCGCGCGCAATCACAAGGCGCTGCTGCTGCCCGCCGGAGAGGCCTGTGCCGCCATCTTTGAGGCGATCTTTGACTTCGTCCCACAGACCCGCGCGCTGCAGGCTTGTTTCAACGATGTGATCAAGCTCTGCTTTGGTCTCGGCCAGGCCATGAATCCGGGGGCCATAGGCCACATTATCATAGATGGATTTTGGAAATGGATTTGGTTTTTGAAACACCATGCCAACGCGAGCGCGCAGCAAGACAGGGTCGAGACCCGACGCGTAAATATCTTGCCCATCCATACGAATGTCACCCGTGACTTTACAGCCGGGAATCGTATCATTCATGCGGTTAAATACGCGCAGAAACGAGGATTTACCACAACCCGAAGGCCCGATAAATGCGGTCACACTATTGTCTTCGATATCCATATCGATACCTTTGACAGCCTCTTTGCCATTATAAGCAACGCGAACGTCACGCGCGGTAAATTTAATTGTTTTG
>CALKXN010000142.1 GCA_938003555.1 uncultured Robiginitomaculum sp.
CATCATCACGCGCAACAGCCCCGCCGATCTGAACAATGATCGCGACCCTGATGAGAGCTGTGACTTCATCGCGCTGGACGCGGTATGGCACGCCGCGCAAAATGAGATTGGAATGAGTTAATGAGCGAGAGTGAGGACGAAAAAATTTAAAGCGATAGACGCTCACGCCGCGCTTAATTCTGCCTAGCTCAAGCCCGACTTCTCTGCGAAGTTTTCTGCCGCGCTTTGCAGCTCGCTATTTTCGGCAATGACGTCACCCAAACTCTCACGCGATAGGGCAAAGAAAATATCCATATCAATTGGCGTCTCAAGCGGGCGGTAGCCCATCGACCAATTAGCAAATTCAGTTTTCTCAACCTCACGCTCAGCAATCACTTTAACGCTGTGATGGCGTTTGTCTTTTTCGATTGTGTTGTAAAGCGCGCGCACTTCGCTTTCCTCACCCTCAAGCACCTGCATGATTTCATCATTATGGGTTAAAAGCAATCCCGTCACGCCGCGCGCAAGGTTATTGAGCGCGCTAAACATCGCAATGGCGCGAAAATCGGACTCGCCCACACCTTCACTGGATTTGGATGAGTAAATTAGTCGAAACACCATAATGAAACCTGTCGTCGGTTGTAATTTTGTCTAGGGTCTTCCCCCGCGCTGCGTTACATACAGCTATGGAAAAAGCACATTCAACCTTATATTCGATTCAAGCGCTAAGAGGGATTGCAGCGCTACTGGTTTTATTTTTCCATATCTTTGAATTGCAAAGCCTAACGCCCGGAAATCCCAAGGATTTAATTGATGGACCTTGGGCGCGGGGCTATGCGGGTGTTGACCTGTTCTTTGTTATATCAGGCTTCATCATGGTCTATATCACGGATGCGCGGCAGGGCAGCCTCGCCAATGCAGGGCGGTTCATCGCGAATCGCGTGACCCGCATCTATCCGCTTTGGTGGCTGCTTTGCGCGATCTTAGCGGCATATTACATCCTCACGACCGGCCGCGCCGTTAGCCCCGATCTCTCTGGCCGGATCAACGGTGATGGATTATATCTTCTGCGCTCATTCTTGCTCATCCCCCAAGACGTTCCGCCGATTAACGGGCTGGGCTGGACGTTAATTCACGAAATGTATTTCTACGTCATTTTTGCCGTCTTGTTATTATTGCCCGCGCGAGCGCGCTATTTTGGCTTATGGATATGGGGCGTCGTAACAGCCTTACTCTTTGGGTTTGGCTTTGCCGCCTACCAAGCGGGCAGCGTCCTTCAGCTTGGCGCGTCGCTGCTCACCTTAGAGTTCTTGGCCGGCGCGGGCGCAGCCTGGCTTATTCTGCGCGGTTATGTTTTCGCGCCGAAATTATGCCTCATCCTTGGTATTATCTGCGCGATTTGCGCGCTTCTTTTTTACAAAGAGCGCGGTCAAGACCTGATGCTCTGGGGACGCGTTGCAGTTTACACCCTGCCCTTCGCGCTCATCATTTACGGCGCAGTTGCGCTGGAACGCGCGGGGCGGCTTTCCGTGCCGCGCGCGCTCATCCGCCTTGGCGACTGGAGCTACTCGCTTTACCTCTCGCATCTCTTGGTTCTGGGCGTCATCATTAGAATTTTGCCGAAGGTCTCAGACAGCCTCGCGCCAACCGCCGCAGGCATAACCGGCAATCTAATCTTTATCGGTCTCGGATTAGGCGCGGCCATAGGCGCCGCGGCCCTATTTTATTACGGCGCAGAACGGCCGCTGCTTAGGCTTATGCGCCGCTCCGCTGCCTCGCGCGGGAAACCATCATGAGCGGGCAACATTTTCCAACACGGCTTGTCTCGCTCCAAATGCTACGCGGTATCGCAGCCTGTCTTGTCCTCATCCTGCACGCGGCCCGCGCGCAAGAATTTCGCCTCGCCGATTTGGGCGTGGATATGTCAAGATATGACGCGTTAAAACGCGGCTATGAATTTGGCGGCTCGGGCGTCGATTTATTCTTTGTGATCTCTGGTTTTGTGCTGGTGTATATTACGCGCGATTATCAGCGCAGCCCCGCCCATCAGGGCAAGTTTCTTTGGTCGCGCCTCACCCGCATCTATTCGCTGTGGTGGGTCTATGTCTCGATTATGGCCCTCTATTTCCTTATTAGCTACGGCATGCTCGCGCCCGATGATCGTGCAAGCTCCTTTGGCGGCTCCGTGATTTATTACCTAAAATCGCTTAGCCTCTATCCCAGCGAAGCGGTCTTAATGCTCGGCCAAGGTTGGACGCTGACTTTTGAAGTTTATTTCTATCTCATTTTTACAGCGATATTATTTTTGCCGCGCAAATTCATGGCGCCGGCCTTATGTGTGTGGGCGGCAATCATGCTCGCGATATCCACGCGCTATATTCACGTCTTTTACACTCAAACAGCGGCGCAGCTTATCTTCTCAATATTAGCGCTGGAGTTCATCGCAGGCGCGCTCGCCGCGTGGTGTGTCACCACCCGCAAAGCCATCGCGCCAAAAGCTATTCTGGCCACATCCCTCGCCCTGCTCGCCGTTATTTTCACGGTCAGAGTCGCGGGCCATGATCTGCTGGGGCTTAACCGCGTTGCGCTTTATACCCTGCCCTTTGCGGGCC
>CALKXN010000143.1 GCA_938003555.1 uncultured Robiginitomaculum sp.
CAAAATGGTCGAAACAACTGTCCGTGACGCGCTCCGCGATGCGATGGCCGAAGAAATGCGCCGTGATGATAAAGTCTTCGTCATGGGCGAAGAAGTCGCCGAATATCAGGGCGCTTATAAAGTCACGCGCGAATTGCTCCAAGAATTTGGCAGCCAGCGCGTTGTAGACACGCCCATTACGGAGCACGGTTTTGCCGGTATCGGTGTCGGCGCGGCCATGGGCGGCCTACGCCCGATTGTGGAGTTCATGACGTGGAACTTTGCGATGCAAGCTATTGATCATATTATCAATTCTGCAGCGAAAACGCTTTATATGTCCGGCGGTCAAATGCGCTGTCCAATTGTCTTTCGCGGCCCGAATGGCGCGGCCAGCCGCGTTGGCGCGCAGCACAGCCATGATTATTCCAGTTGGTATGCCAATGTCCCGGGCCTGAAAGTCGTCGCGCCTTATGACGCCGCGGATGCTAAAGGCCTGCTTAAGGCCGCTATTCGCGACCCGAATCCGGTTGTCTTCCTTGAACATGAACTCATGTATGGTGAGAGCTTTGACGTGCCGGATATGGATGATTTCCTTATCCCCATTGGCAAAGCCAAAATCCGCCGTCAGGGCGCAGATGTCACCCTCGTTGCGCATAGCCGTATGGTGGGGCGCTGTCTTGACGCGGCGGAAATTCTGGCAGAGCAGGGCATTGACGCCGAAGTCATCGACCTGCGTACACTTCGCCCGCTTGATACGGATACTGTGATTGAAAGCGTGAAAAAGACGAACCGTCTTGTCTGCGCCGAAGAAGGCTGGGGCCAAAGCGGCATAGGCGCCGAAATCGCCGCTCGCGTCGTGGCCGAAGCCTTCGACTATCTCGACGCGCCGCCCGCGCGCGTGTTCCAGAAAGATGTACCATTGCCATATGCAGCCAATTTGGAAGCGCTAAGCTTACCGAACGCCAATGATGTGGTCGAGGCGGCGAAGAAGGTTATGTATGTTGATTAGGGTGGTAGTTTTTTCTGTTTCTCTATTTTTTCTTTCTAGTTGCGATTCAAATTCTAGAAATGTTGATCATAGTTCTGAAGTCAGCGGCTCAAAAATCAGTCTCAGTGATCGAGGGTTTTGGACGCTATATAGAAACAGCTCCATCGACAAAACAATGCGAATCCACGTTGCAAGTTTTGATAGCATTGAAGGTGGAAGCGATGAAGGCAACTATGAGTATAACAAACAGAATTGTGAAGCTGTAAGTAAATCCCTAGGTTCGCAGGTTGGTGTTGTTGCTAACTATTGGTGCGAGCGCGGCCTTATTAAAATTGAAGGTTAAATAAAATGCCAATTGAAATCCTAATGCCCGCCTTATCTCCGACGATGGAAGAAGGCACCTTGTCGAAATGGCTCAAAAAAGAGGGCGATACTGTAAGTTCGGGCGACCTTTTGGCCGAGATTGAGACTGATAAAGCGACAATGGAAATTGAAGCCGTCGAGGAGGGCACGCTTGCCAAAATTCTCGTGGCCGAGGGCTCTTCTGGCGTGAAAGTCAATGCGCCCATTGCGATCTTGCTCGAAGAAGATGAAGACGCCAGCGCACTGGACGGGTTTGAGACGGGCAATAGCGGGCCGTCCTTCGAGACGCCGCCAGAGGCGGCTCCTCAGGATGAGGTTAAATCTCAATCCAACTCAAATAATAAGACCAAAACCAGCCCTCATCCTGAGGCCGCGCGTGAGCGCGGGGACTCGAAGGGCGAGGGCGGAGAGGCGCGCATCAAAGCATCACCGCTTGCCAAGCGCCTCGCGGCAGATGCGGGCTATGATCTGTCCTCTATCGCGGGAACAGGCCCAAATGGCCGTATCGTGAAGCGCGACGTCGAATCCCATGACGGCGCGAAAGCTGCGCCTAGGTCGGCTCAGAAACCCGTTGCTAAAGCTGATCCTGACGCCGGAACTGATGTCGGCGCAGTCCGCAGCGGCGGCGCGAGTTATCTTGAGAAACTTGGCGTCCTTGCCGGCACTTACGATCTAACGCCGCTGGACGGGATGCGCAAAGTCATCGCCAAGCGCCTTGTGAGTTCTAATGTTGATGTGCCGGACTTCCCGCTGGTTATTGATTGTGAAATCGACGCTTTGCTAGCCATGCGCAAAGAACTCAACGGCCAAGCGCCCGAAGGCGTAAAAATCAGTGTCAATGACATGCTGATCCGCGCCTGCGCGCTCTCGCTTAAACATTACCCCGAAGCCAATGCCAGCTATACGCCAGACGGAATCGCCTATCACCACCACGCCGATGTCGCCGTAGCGGTTGCGATTGATGGCGGCTTGATCACGCCCATCGTACGCGGAGCCGAGAATAAAGGCCTATCGACAATCTCATCCGAGATGAAAGATTTGGCAGGACGCGCGCGCGAGCGTAAGTTAAAACCTCAAGAATATCAGGGCGGTACGTTCAGTATCTCTAACCTGGGTATGTTTGGTATCAAAGAGTTTGGCTCGATCATCAATGAACCGCATGGCATGATCATGTCTGTCGGCGCAGGCGCGCCGCGTCCCGTTGTCAAAGACGGCGAACTTGCCATTGCCACGGTTATGACAGTGACGCTGACCTGCGATCACCGCGTCGTTGACGGCGCAATTGGCGCGCAGTGGCTTCAAGTCTTTAAGCGCTATATCGAGCAGCCTATTACGATGATGCTGTAGGGGTTCAGCTGCTGCTATTGGCCTTCGCCTGTTAGGCGAAGTGCCTCACACTTGCCTTTAATTTGGTTTAGGCTACGTTTTAAGTCTATTTGAAACGGAGACAGGTCATGATTAAGGCCATCATTGCAACAGCACTAGGCGCCGCGGTTACCGCAGGCGTTGTCTATGTCGCTATGAAGCCAGCCGCGCTGGATAAATTGCCGAATGAACGCCCTGCATCCGCTGAGCGCGAGGCATATGACGATACATCCGAGACCAAGGCCAAGATTGATGATCTGATCACGACGCCTGTAAATGTTGGCGATGACACCGAAATTGATGATGATGTTATTGACGACGCTGCAATTGATGATGCCGTAATCGACGATGCTGTAATTGACGATGCTGTAATTGACGATGCTACAGATGAGGCAAAGCCAGAGACGAAAGTAATGGTCACCAATGAAGCTGTTGCGCCTGATACGAATACTCAAGACCTTCCCAAGGACATGAAGCTTAATCCAAAGCCAAATTTGGTCACCGTTGAAGGCGGCGATATTGAAGCGGCGTTAAATGAAGAGCCTGACACGCAGAACATCGCTGAGCGCACGGATGTGGATATAACCCGGCCTGCGCGCTCTTCGGAGATGCCGCTGCCTAATCCTGAAATCCCCAGCCGCTTAGTTGATGAAGCAGATAAAATCACAGAGCCGCGCCTGCGCGATCAAGCCTATTTGTCTATTGTCGATTATGGTCTTGGAATTTCTGACTTTAAAGGCGCATGGGCTGTTATTGATAAGATTGAAAATACGGAATACCGATTTACGGCGCAGAGCAATCTCGCCATAGCTTATGCGCGCGCGGGAAATTCCGAGGCAGCCTTTGACGTTGTGGGATCAATCCAAGATGCGGAATTTGCAGATATTGTTCGTATGCAGGTCATCGAGTCACTTTCAGGCCGAGACGCGCCAAATTAACTCTAAAAACTTGCCTTTGCCCCTAGGGCTTTCCGGCAAAATTTGCTACGCATTCCGCAACTTAAATGCAGGAATGAATCATGGCCAATAAAAGCTTCGACGTTGTCATTATCGGATCCGGACCGGGGGGATATGTGACCGCAATCCGCGCGGCGCAGCTGGGCATGAAAGTCGGCATTGTCGAGAAAGACGCGCTTGGCGGCGTGTGTCTGAATTGGGGGTGCATCCCCACTAAAGCGCTGCTGCGCTCTGCTGAAGTCTATCATAATATGCAACATGCCAAGGCTTATGGCCTAACGGCCGAGGCGGGTTATGACCTTAAAGCGATTGTGAAACGCTCGCGTGATATCGCCAAGCAGCTCTCTGGCGGGGTCGCTTATTTGATGAAAAA
>CALKXN010000144.1 GCA_938003555.1 uncultured Robiginitomaculum sp.
TGATGTCCAATCTCATGAGCGATCGTGAAGCGTTGTCTATTGATAGAGTGCAATGAGTTCACTCCTATATAGGCACGGCCATCTTCGATAAAAGACATGCCGGAGAGCTCTTCCTTCAATGGCATGTACTCAAGCGTTATATTCATTCTTTTGGCTAAACGCTTGAGGTTAACTGGAGTATTCTTCCCCCAATGAACATCAAGAATTTCACGAGCTTTCTCGAAAATCGTATCTCGCGTTAGCTTGTGATCGACTAATTCCGAATGAGTGCTCATGTTGATATCATTTGCGAACGCGCACGCCTAACTTCAATCAAAAGGTCATCAGACAAATCATCCTCAGAATGCATTTTCATTTCAGGCTCCAAAGGCTCGCGGCTGGATATTTGGTTCTCTTGCAAGCTCAACGGCACTAACTCTGTTAGTGCTGAGAGCTTCAGTGCAGATACCAAACGATAAAGATGATGGAGCGCGATCACTTGCTTCCCTCTTTCCATATTAGCGAGCGAAGGGCGAGACACACCAACGGCCTCCGCCAAATCTGCTTGAGTGATTTTCAATTCTAGCCGCCGCTGAGAAATGCGGGACCCCACCAGAGAATATAGTCGAGAATTTTCCATAAATGAATCTTATCTTTGACAAGACAAATGTCAACTTCATAAACATGTTTGCATTTTTATCATATTAATGCTTGCAATTATTACACATCGTGCCTACATGAGAGAGAACTAAATTTTGAGAGAGCGATTATGACTAAAAGAAACCAACACGTAGTGCCTCATGGGGGCAAATGGGCGGTGAAAGGCGCAGGGGCCGCAAAGGCAACTAAGGTCTTTGACCGACAGAGCGATGCGATCGCCGTAGCACGGGATGTCGCCAAGAATCAGAAGACGGAGCTGCTTGTGCATGGCCGCAATGGTCAAATCCGCAAACGCGACAGTCACGGTAACGACCCACATCCTCCTAAAGGTTAGATCTAATGTACTACCAGTCAGGTCCTTCGGCCGTTTTCACAAATTCTTTGTGGCATGATTTTGAGCAGGTCGGTGATGTTGTGAGTGTTGAGCACCCCAACTTTACTCATTGGGGCATTCGTATCGGCCCAAACAGGATTATCGCAGCATCGAAACGCTTTAAGGTTATTTGTGAAGTTACTGATGAGGTTTTCTCTGGAGGAGGTCTCTTAAATAGGCACCCCCTTCAAGGGATGATTGATCGGACCGCTATCACCAAAGCTGCCAGAAGTAGGCTTGGCGAACGATATGACATGGTGTTTTCGAACTGCGAGCATTTTGTAAGTTGGGTCGTTAACGGGAAACCGGAAAGCCCTCAGGTCAAATACTGGGTTTCAACAATCATTGCAGGTGCGGCCATTGGGTTCACAGCAACCGCACTAATGCGTCAGAAATAAGGAAGATACTTTGACCGGATTTAGCAAAGATAAAAGTCGCCGACGCGTCAAGCGGACTATCCGAGAAATGCCTAAATTCAAAACAGCGGCATCGTTAGGTTATGCTCAACGCCTCGTTTTGTCAGAGGGCCGTCTCCGCGCCAGCTTTGCTGATAGTGTGTTAGCCAAAGCCTTTGAAATTGACGGCAACAGTGTAGAGGGATTTAGTTGCGTTCACGCATATGTTGATCTGCCAAAACTTCCAGAAGTCATGTCAGCGCTCGGCGGGGACACCGAAGACGGACATGCAAAATCACTTCAGTTGGTTTCATCTTTATACGCAGGCTGTGACCGCCTCACTGATAACACTGATGTTGCTCGTGTCGATTATCATATCGGACGCGTTCATATCGTGAGAGCTCGCCCCCTCAATGATCCATGCACTTCTAAAGATGTTGCTGAAGTCGCCAGTCTTTGCAAATCTATTGGAGCGCTTGGCGTTCAGCTTATTATCGACTTCACAGGCATCACTCGTTTCGGGATTTATCGGGCTGGTATAGATACTGGTCCCTGTGCTGCTTGGGATGACGGAGACCGTGATGGTAATGAGATCGTTTTTGTAGGTTCGCCTGCCAATCATGCCGCTAAGTTAGCAAACGGCGATAAAGGCGGCATCTACTTAACATCCGCCGCAATTCGGTTGTTGTCGGGCCGCGAAGAACCTGAAGCTCCCGGCTATACTCGTGGCATTGCAGCTTATAATTTCTCGGACCAGCTAAATGACGTGCGAGAGGATCTACGCAAAAGCTATGAGACGTTTGTTGCTGATGACAAATATAGTTCGGGATTGGCTCAGGCTCGGCTAGCTCTTAATGAGGAGAATAGCGTCAAAGACTTTAAATTTTCCAAAATTTGTCTCCCGCTCTCAGATCTCAAGTTTGCCAATCTCTCGCCTTCGCTTTCAAAGCGTTCCCCAATGACCGTTCTGTTTGCTGACGTTGCTGGGTTCACTGCCTTCGTCGACTATTGTATTAAAAATGGCGATTTCGTCACACCAGTAAAATACCTATACGTCCTCCGCCAGGAGCTTCGAGATTGCCTAACGGAAGACTTTTACGCGAAAAAGGTGCGTTTCATTGGTGACTGTATTCAGGCAGGGCTCGCCGAGGGTGAAAGCTACACTATAGATGGCAGGGCAACGGCTGAACAAACCGCCTTCGCGGCGCATGCATTGCATCAGGCTGTTAAAATTTGTTGCGAAGAATTAGGGTCCGAAGTCAACCTTGAAATTTCTGTAGGAGCTGAATTTGCCAGAACGGCGTTCAGTCGCACTGGGCTTCGAGGGGACCGCGCTGTGAAAGTTGCATCAGGTTCCGCTTGTTACGTCTCCGAAGAATGTCAAAATGACTGTCCAGCCGGTGAACTCCGTATGGGGCCCGCATTGCAACGCTTGGTGCCCGCAGGGCTGCAGGACCTATACGTTGAGGATGGCCGAATTGGAATTGTTTCAAAATCGGACATCGAGCGAGCTGTAGCAAAGGGCATCAAACGACCAGCAATAGTAACAAGCTCTTTGTCAAGCGCAAGCTACGCTCCGCGTGCGGAGGCAAAGTTTCGATAATGTCGTCAGCGCTTAAATTATTCTTGGAGAGACTTCCGGACTGGCTGGTCGTAGTTGATAAAACCGACTTACCAGCCTCGGTGATTGTTAGAACGGATAATATAGGTCCCGCTATTGGGCGTGTTGATCTTCTTTTGAAGCCAACATCCAAGGAGCCTTGCGTTGAAGAATTAGACAGTAAAACTAAGCAGCTTCCCGACTTTTGTTATGAACGCCATATCATGCCTGACCGCTCATTTTGCCTTGGTCACATTGAAGGGGCCCTTAACCTAGATAGTGTAGATGCATTCTGGTGTAAATTAAGAGCCTTTCTAAAAAACCAAGACTACGCTGCCAGACACGGACTTTGGCCTATTGAGCAAGGAATGTCGCACTCCGAGACTTCGATGAAGGCTCAAAAACTCATTGAAGACATGATCCGTTCTGATGAAAGCCTTTTACAAG
>CALKXN010000145.1 GCA_938003555.1 uncultured Robiginitomaculum sp.
TCATCTGTTTTCGGAAGGGCGCTGCGCGAGACATAAAGCTTGGTGGATTTCATCGCTTCGGCTTGCTCGCGGGTGGTCACCTCGCGGGCTTTGACCGCAAGACCGCCTTTGATAGCGCGCGAGCCTGTGACGGTCAGTATGGTTTTGCCGGTCTCACTCAGTAGCGGCCCATAACTGACAGCGTTTTTAGGCGCGTCGGTAAAGCATTTTAGCTTCACCTCGCCGCGCACGCCAAAGGCTCCGGCAATCGCGGCAACCATTATATATTTATCCGATGTTTTCGTCATGCAGCCTCCTAGCCTTGATGGCCGAATTTGCCAAGTCCAGACGGCGTAGTTTATTGTTAGGCTACCATTCAGCTTTGTTTTGATATGCGCAATTGGACTTAACCGGAGATTTGCTATGTTGCGTTTGACTTTATCCTTGATGGCCGTGGCCGCCTTTTCATCATCTGCGATGGCCCATCCGGAACCGAAAACGCCAACGCAAAAGGCTCAGACGCTTAAAATGCCGACCCAAGCCGATCTGGCTAAAGCGCGCGCGCAAATGCCCGACTTTAACGCGATCTTCGATGATATGGGCGACGTCATGAAAGACGGCGAGGCGCGCGAAGGCATGACGCGCTCGATGGACATTATGAAAAGCCGTGTTGGTAATATGAAAGATATGAAGCGCGACAATGGCAAGCCGGACTTTAATTTGATGATGGATAATATGCTCGGCCTCATGGGCGACGAAGAGTTTATGGGCGGCTTCATGGGTGTGATGGCGCCTATGCAAGAGGTCATGGAAAAGCACGCGCCAAAGGTTGAGACGCCCACTCAAAAGCGCATGTCTCAGGACAAAATTCGCCGCGCAGAATAATTCGCGCTGGGGCGCTGCACGCCGTAACGCACAAACCCGTAAAAAATGCGAATTTACGCCGCGCCGCGCAGCATAGACATCATTTGCTTTTGACTTTCAAAATTCTCAAAATTCGGCAAGGCTTTGGCGAGCTCTGCATCATTCAAGCCAAACCAACGCCCCAGCGGCTCTGCATATTGCTCGACGGACGTGGTCGGGATCAAGCGGCCATTCCCCGCATCTTGGTCATGTCCGAATGACGCCGGCGGAACTTGACCGTAAATCGTTTTGCCTGTCACGGCGCCGCCCAATACAATATGATGCGCCCCCCAGCCATGATCCGTGCCATCGCCATTGGGCGCAAGGGCGCGTCCAAAATCACTCATGGTGAATGCGGTGACATCATTGCCCAGTCCCATATCCTGCATCGCAGAATAAAACGCGACCATGCCGTCATTGATTTGGCGAAGTTTACGCGAGAGCGTTTCGGCTTGATTGTCATGTGTATCAAATCCGCCAATACCAACCATAAAGACTTGGCGGGAATTGGAAAGTTGATCACGGATCGAAATGGCTTCGGCAACAGCCTCTAATTGGCGGCCCAAACTATTGCGCGGAAACTTTACGGAAATATCCATCGCGCTATTCAGCGTATCATTATAAAGATTATTTAGATCATAAGAGCGTTTTGTGACGTCGGTTATATCTTGGCTCAGCAGGCTATCATCGCCATAGCGCGATGCCGCGAAATGCTGGCGTAGATCCGGCGCGCTGGGGAGCCAGCTCCAGGCATCAAGCGCCGATAAGCTTGGCGAGCCGCCGCGCTGAATAGCGAAGGGGCGGGTGGTCTCGCCGGACAAGAACAGCTCTGAGCCTAATGTCGTCATAACCGAAAAATCTTGCGTGGCGTTTGCGCCGCTCTCAGAGGCCGCGTCGGCAAATAAACCGCCCCACCCAAATTGAGCGCCCTCGGGCGCGCTGGCCATCCAAGTGGATTGCTGGTCATTATGCGAGAATAGTTTTTTAGGTAGCTCAATCGTTTCATTCTCAAAGGCTGATTTATTCGTCGGAAAAATGAGCGGCCCGACATTGCCGACAATAGCGGCATTGCCGCTTTCAAACAGGCCGTGCAATCCTGCCATTTCTTCGGTCAGCGCAAATTGGCGCGTCCCAAAATCGGAGCCATTATCAGCGCTAAGTGAAAGCAGTCGGTCACGCGCGCGCGTATTGCCGCCCTCCACATTGCCCCAATCGTCAATGATGTCAGAGCGGATTGTCGCCCACGCATCATAAGAGCTTTGATCATAGGGGATGAGCCAATCATAGCTATCCAAACCGCCATAAAGAAAGACGCAAACCAAGGCTTTATAGCCCGTTACATTTGCGGCGCTGGCTGTGGTGAAACTGCCTAGCGCAGTTTGCATTGTGCCTAATGCGGCGGCGGATAATGCGCCTGCGGACAGGCCTTTTAACATATTACGTCGTGTTGTCATGGCGCGCTCCTATTTCTGCACAATATATTCGGGGGACGTCATCATAAGCGTCACCGCCATAGCGACGCGAAATTCACGTCCGTCATAATCGGGATTATTTGCGTCTGTTAGCGGGATGTCATTTGTAATGGCCTCTATGCGCGCGCGCAGCACGCCGGATATGTCTCCGGCCAAAAGCTTTTCTGACAAATGAGTGACCATCGCCGCCGGGTCGCTCGCCAGCGGAAGTTCCTCACTATAATCGGGCCGCATTGCAGATTGCACTTCAGGTTCATTGGCGTAACGCTGATAGCCAAAGGCAAAATAAGTTATGAAATTGGCGTAGCCTGCAACGGAACTTGTATGGGTGATTTGCATTTCCGGAACCGTCATGCCGGCTTGCCCGCTTTGGCTTCCTGGCGGAATATATCCGGGACGATAGAAGTTAAATACAGACGGGGATTTATAAGGCGACTGTCCCAAACTATCGGTTGTGTCCCAGAGCGTATAAAGTTTCTCCGGGTTCATAGGGCCAATATCAAACGCACGCGCAAAATGGGTGAAGCGCAAAACAGGCTCTTTGATCTTGCCGTCCTCAGCGCCGTCTTGATCGCGCGCTTCGGGGTCAAATAATATGGCCGCAATGAACGGTTTCATATCTCCGCGCTCGCCTGTGCCGATGGATGTCTCATCAGGAAGGGTGTAGCGTCCCGTGTCAAATACTGTGGCAACCCGCTCAACATAGGCTGGGCTGGGATTGCTCATGACAAGGCGCTGGATCATTTGACGGCCAATAAATGGCCCGACATTGGGGTGATTAAATAATGTATCGAGCGCCGTATCGATGCTTGTTTCTGCGCCTGTATTTGCAGGTATAATGGTTCCGAGAAAGGTTTTTTCAGCTGTGCTGTGGAACCGATCATATGTTATCATCGGGCTATAGCGGGCATCGTCAGGTATGCGGCTACTGCCTAAATTGGCGTTGAAGCGATCCCCTTTAAGCGCCAGGCCGGTAAAAACTTTAGCTAGTCCCGTAACGTCTTCATTATTATATGTCTCAATAGGATCGCCGTCTGTTCCAAGCTTGAGCGTTCCGTCAGGATTAAGTTCGTTCACGCCGATGGTGAAAAGCTGCATGACTTCGCGGGCGTAATTTTCATCCGGCACGCGCCCTGTTTCGGAATCGGCGGGGCGATTGCTTTTATAGGTCAACCACACGCCCATAGCCGGAGAGTAGGTGACATCTTCAAGCAGGTCGCGGAAGTTCCCAAAGGAGCCATTGACTAAAATATCTTGGTAATGGCCGACGGTGCGTTGATATTGAGACAGCTGTGAGCTGCTGGGGCCATGGGAGATGACAAAAATCTGCGACAGGGCATAAGCGACGCGTTGCCGAAGTTGATCTTCGCCTTTGATCGAATTTTCCCAGAACGCAAAGGTCGGGGATTGATCTTTGAGAAAGTCCCGTTCGTCGCGCGCACTAAAGTCTTGGACATAGGGCAGGAACAGGCTGGGCGAACGGTCAAATTCGGCTCTGATCCAGTCCGAGCTTGTGACGGCCATAGCATTTTCAATATCGTCTTCATCTGCGCCAAATGTTGCTTGAGACAGAAAGCGAGCCGTCGCGGCTTTGTCGTCAAAAACTGTGTCCTGAGAGACAGGCGGGGGCGGTGGCGGCGGGGGAGGCGATGCGGGCGATGATCCACCGCCGCCCCCGCATGCTGATAAAATCAACACAGAACCGAGCAGTCCTGCGCGTAGCGTTACGTTCTTATAAAATGTCATCATTCACCCCGTTAGGTTTCCCCAGCCCTGAACGGTTTGCGATACTGCCGCATCACGTTGTCAAATTGAACAGCCATTGTGGCTAGAATTTGACGCGCCGCCCTATTTCTTAAGCCGTGTTGATAGCGTTAGACCTCCTAAGATGCCGTAAAAGCCCAATGACCTGCGACAATCTGTGAATTAGCTATATTTGGTGTTGCATATACGGCTAGCCACTAGATATAGATAAATTGCTGGGAAGATGTCCCGACTCGGTTGTGGGCACTTTGGGCAGTTCAAAAAATTATACGTAGCCTGCAGCGGGCTACAGACGTCTGAAATGGGAAATGTTATGGGAAAAATTGATATTATTAAGCCAGCCGTACCTGGACTTCTAACGCCGTCCGTCGGTTACAAACCGTTTCGTTACCCTTGGGCGCATGATTTTTGGCGTAAGCAGCAACAAGTTCACTGGATGCCCGAAGAAGTACCGCTGGGCGAGGATGTTAAAGACTGGGCCGGAAATCTGACCGATCCTGAGCGGAACCTTCTAACGCAAATCTTCCGGTTCTTCACGCAAGGTGATATTGAAGTCCAAGATAATTACATGGAGCATTACTCTCAGATCTTTAAGCCCGTAGAGCTTAAGATGATGATGGCGGCGTTTTCGAATATGGAAACCGTACATGTTGCGGCCTATGCGCTGCTGCTTGAAACGATTGGTATGCCGGAAACAGAATTTCAAGCCTTCCTCGAATATGAGGAAATGAGCGCCAAGCATGATTATATGAGTCAGTTCGGCACGGATAGTCACGAAGATATTGCGCGCTCTATCGCGATGTTTGGGGGCTTTACCGAAGGCCTTCAGTTATTCGCGAGCTTTGCGATGCTCATGAATTTCCCGCGTAATAATAAAATGAAGGGCATGGGCCAAATTGTAACATGGTCTATCCGCGATGAGAGTCTGCACTGTGAAGGTATGATCAAGCTATATCACACCTTTGCCAAAGAAACGGGCTGCGTGACGAAATCTGTTCAAGACGACATCATTGATTGCTGTAAAACCGTTGTCGGTCTTGAGGACAGTTTCATTGATCTAGCCTTTGATATGGGACCGGTTGAAGGCATGACGGCGGCTGATATTAAATCTTATATCCGTTACATCGCCGATTGGCGCTTAAAGCAACTTGGCCTGCCGGTTGTTTACGGGATTGATAAACATCCTTTGCCGTGGCTTGTTGAAATCTTAAACGGCGTTGAGCATGCAAATTTCTTTGAAGCGCGCGCGACAGAATATTCCAAAGGCGCAACGCAAGGGGACTGGCATGGTGACCAAGGCGTATGGGAAATGTTTGACAAAATGCAGACCAAGCGCTCTGGAATTTTGCAACCTTAAACGCAGTCGGTGACTTGACCGTACCGCCTTTGAGACTGACAAGGCCGTCGATAATATCGGCGGCTTTTTTACTGGACCCATTATGACACTTACACCGCAGACCCGTATTCTGGATTTTGACCAAGTTTTAAATATGCGCGATTTTGGCGGATATGCCGGTCAATATGGTTTGCTCTCTTCCGGCCGTCTGTTTCGATCCGCGCACTTGAATAAAGCAACATCGAAAGATTTAGAATGCCTGCGGGTTCTTGATATCGGATTGATTGTGGATTTGCGCTATCTTGCAGAGCGTGAGCGTCAACCGAATAAGTGGCCTGAACATCACGCGGCGCGGACATTGGCTTTTGACGCGACGCGCTCAGGTCAAGCCCCGCATGAGGCCTTTATGCAAAATGATTTAAATGTGGCTGAAGATGCGCGTCAATATATGCTCAGCAGCTATTCTGACCGTCCGGGAAATGCATCTTTCCAAGATATTTTCCGCGATACTTTAAACCACATGTCAGATGAAAATAGCAGTCTGCTCGTACATTGCGCTGCGGGCAAAGATCGCACAGGAACGCTCGTCGCTTTGATTCAGTCCCTGCTGGGGATGTCAAACCAAGATATAATGGATGACTATATGCTGACAATGACGGCGGTGGATGTTGATAGTTTTTTATCCCCTGCAGCTTTGATGATGGAGAAGCGATTTGGCCGGCCCTATGACCCGGAAGCCCTGCGCCCGATGTTTGGCGTAGAGGCGCAATATCTTGAGGCGGCGCTCAACAATATGGGCGATGCTGAGACTTACGCGGCGGATATATTAGGCCTCACCTCAGATCGGATTGAAAAAATCAGATCAAATTATATCGCTTAAAGCGGCTGACAACTCACTACATTTGGCTCTGTGGATGCCAGCGTGCAGCTTATTTCGCGGCGTTGTTTTGCGGAACCAGTTGTTCGGCCATTATTGAACTCGACAATTGTTGAGCGGCGCGGCTTAAGCAAAAAGACTTCGCGCAGGCGAGGTGTTTTGACAAAATAGCGATAGGGCGACTCATACTCATAGACCACGCGCGCGACGACAACGCCGCCGCCAGGTGCGAGCAAGCGATCTTCAATCGCATTTCCATCATAACGGCCTTGCGGGCCACTTCCTGCGCCAGGTTCAAAGGCAGGTCCGAATTGTAAATACCCGACTTCGCTGATTTGCCTTTCGCCGGCACCATTTTGCGTTGCTTCAAGGCCATATAGCTCAAGCCCAACACGTTTACTTTGCTCTCCATTGCCCCCGATGACTGCAAGGACCGCTCCGACATAATTTTCACCCATCATGAGATCAACAGATGGCTCTTGAGCGGCCAAATCACCCACAAGCGATGCCGCTTGGGCTGTCTTGCGATCTGCACTGACAAGCAAAGAGACTTCGGCTAGGCCGAAATAAAACATGATCATGACGGGCGCGATGAGCGCAAATTCAATTGCGGCGATACCCTTATTATCATCGGAAAATTTGCGGCGAAAGTCACGCGTCTTGCGCGCGGCAGACCTAATGAGATTTACGGACCACATGATGCTGCTCCAAATGGTTCATTACGGAAAGCGGATACGGCGAAAATTTCGCGAGAGTTTGATCCATCATTGGCATTGGCCAATCGGGTTAGCGTTCCAGGAATTGTGAGAGGGTGACGATAACGCACAGCGACGAGCACGGTTTCGCCGCCATTTGTTGACGCATAATTGGGCGGCGGGGGTGTATATCCGGCTGGCGGAGGATTGGGTACAGGCGGGGGATTCCAATTCAGGTCAACCATAGAATTAAACCCTGAACCCATTTGACGAATGCGTATATCAGTGCGCGCTTGGCAAGCGTTAAGGTCACTTGCTGGCACGCCGGGGTTCATACCTTGGCAAACGGCAAGCTTGAACGTATCTTCATCACCGCAAAATGTCCCT
Source organism: uncultured Robiginitomaculum sp. (assembly GCA_938003555.1). Lineage (GTDB taxonomy): Bacteria > Pseudomonadota > Alphaproteobacteria > Caulobacterales > Maricaulaceae > Robiginitomaculum. The sequence continues at coordinate 7,414 of CALKXN010000145.1, forward strand.
GTGCGGACTTTGCGCGCGGTTTCGAACGTCGCGCTTTCCAATGACGAATTAAGGAAAAATATAATGGCGAGTTCGATGATCGCGAAGAGCAACGCGAAAAACGGCAAGGCAATAATCGCAAATTCAACCGCTACAGCGCCATCATCATTACGATAGCCTTGGCGCATTTTCCGGAGAAATTTGGCAAATCCTGAAACGGGCTTAGCCATATATTGAGTCCTAAACTAGTGTGTCTAATAGACAAATATATAGGTTTAAGCCGTTAAAAATATCGTAAGAATCATTCTTAACAATGGATTGCTCAGACGTTCAGCCTAGGTTTATGATGATGTTTATGCTGTTGTATTCTATTGAGGTTGCGTGAACACCGAAGACTGCACTGTTGCTCCAGTTGCGGTGCCACCCGCTTGGGTTTGAACGCTTTGCGTTGCATTCGGAGACTGAGCTGCGGCGCCATCAGGCGCAAATTTTCCTGCAAATGCCGGATCATCGCCTTTGTTAGGTGACGGACGGCAATAGGGCTGGCAATGGAAGGTACTGCGTTCCTCATTGCCTGTAATCATTGTCACATTTTGCGGGGAGTGAGAACTCACGACTGTGACGTCTGTTTGTAAAATCACGCCGCCCTGCGCGTCTAAAACTAATAAATCAGTTTGCCCAAAGCCGCGCCCGAGCAAAAAGAGCGTATCATCGCTAAATACAGAAACATCCGCAATATCAGGATTGCCCACCAGAACGGCGCTGGCCGGGCGAGGAAGCTTTAACACATGTGTTTTGTTCATTGTGACCACTTCACCGGCAATGGCCGAAGGGGCGATGGCAAGCATACTGAGTATCAGCGCGCCGCAAGACAGTTTTGAAACAGCGTTTTTCATGATCACATCCTAATAATACATATTTAGAACTATGCGATAGAGTAATACGGTGAACGAAATGTTTACAAAATTGGCTTGAGGCGTGCGGCGTACCTAAGATTATGCGGCTCTTTCGTCAGTTTGTAGGCGTTATCCCATCTTTCCGAAGAAAAAGGGGTCTCAAACACATTATATATATAGGCGCATTATGAAGTGCGGTGAGGGTCTAAAATTTACGAAATTTTGACCATGTCTTTTAGCGCGAGGGTAACCCGGGGTTCTTATACAGATCAGGACTGAGGGAATAGCCTTCACTCGATGACTAAAAATGTATGGGAGTACACAATGCAAAAATTTATGAAATCATTCG
>CALKXN010000146.1 GCA_938003555.1 uncultured Robiginitomaculum sp.
CCCGCACCGCCGCGCGCATGGTATTTGCTTTGGGCCGCCGCGCATCGCTGCGGGATCAACCTTAAGCCCAGCCTCAAAGAGGCCGATGCGGCGATATATTTCGAAGACCAAACCGTTAAGCCGTGCACGCCGGCGCCGTTCGCTGACAAGCCCGTTCTAAATTATAAATGCGATGACATTTCCAAAAGTCATGTCGCAAAAACATTCAAACGCATTTTTGACTATGACCTCGCGGTCAATCCCGCCTCTCATCACGGCCCTATGGTCCGCAAAAGCGAGCATAATGGCGCGCATGACGGCGCAATCATTCAAGGGCCAGCGCAAGCCGAGCCGGGATGGGTCTATCAGCGCGTGATCGACAATACAGAAGGCGATAATGTGCTGGATTTACGATGTCCCACCATTGGCGGCACCATCCCGCATATATATCTGAAACGCCGCCCTGCGGGTCAGCGCTTTGCCAATATGAACGCCTCCTGTGAACTGGCGAAAACCGAAGACTGGCTCTCCGGTGATGAACAGAAAAAATTAGCAGAATTTTGCGCGGCGATGCATCTGGATTGGGGCGGAATTGACGTGCTGCGCGATAAGGCGGACGGGCGCATTTATGTTGTTGATGTCAATAAAACAGATATGGGCCCACCCATTGTGCTACCGCTTCGTGAGAAAATGAAAAGCACGGCAATATTGGCAAAGGCCCTCAAGACAGTCATACAAGCCAAAATTGACGATATGGACAGGGACATCTCAGGCCGATGAGCGCGATACCTTTTGTAAGACAGTTCGAATTTGAATATGGAAAAGCGGCGCAATTATCGCCGTTAATCCGCCGCGTGGTTGCCGATAATCCCGGCCCGTTCACATATACCGGAACCGGGGTTTATATTGTCGGGACAGATGAAGTCTGCGTCATTGATCCCGGCCCCGCCGCGCCAGCCCATATGGCCGCTCTTGATGCCGCCTTAGAAGGGTTAACCGTCACCCATATTTTAGTGACGCATCACCATATGGATCACAGCCCGCTGGCTGCGCCGCTCGCCGCGAAACATGGCTGCAAAGTCTATGGCCGCAGTCTTCAAGCTGAGCCTCTTGAGCACGGCAAGGCAGGTCTTGAAGCCGGTGACGATCTGTCCTTTCGGCCCGATATCCAAGTTAATGACGGCGATATAATCACAGGCCAAGACTGGACGATTGAAGTCCTGCATACGCCGGGACATACATCAAACCATATGTGCTACGCGATGCTTGAGGAAAACCTCCTCTTTAGCGGCGATCACATCATGGGATGGTCTACATCGGTCATAAGTCCGCCAGACGGCGATATGGGCGATTACCTCCAAAGCCTGCAGCGCGTTTTGGATCGTGACTTCGATATGATCTGGCCAACACATGGCCCGGCCATTCGCGACGTCGCCATATTCGTTCAAGCCTATATTGATCACCGCTTAAAGCGTGAGGCGCAAATTCTTGAAGCCGTAACAGACGGCAAAACCACAATCATGGACATGGTCGCCAGCATGTATGCCGATGTCGACAAGCGCCTCCACCCCGCCGCAGCGCATAGCGTTCTCGCGCATATTATTCACATGGTCAAAACGGATCGCATTACATGCGCGGGTGAGCCTAGCTTAGGCAGTGAATATGGCCTTGCTAAAGGTTAGTCCTCGTCTGAAACAAATTCTCGGATCGCCTCAATAACATCACGGGGTATCGGGAGCTCTGGTTTCCTATAAGTCGCAAAATTACGCATGCGGTCTTTGGGGGACTGTTTCAAAACATGGTTCATGCCATCAATAAGAACAAGCTGGCCACCACTTGCCTGCGCAAGCAATTCAGCATCCATCACAGAGGTTTGCAAGTCATGTGTGCCGTGAAGGATAAGAGTGGGCTTAGCGGCATCTTTAGCCAATTGCGCAGGGTCGACCTTAAACAGCGAGATGAGGTAATCTTGAACGGCCGGAGCAAAGAGCGGCGCCACAGCAGGATGCAGCGCACTCACATCGACGGACTCACCGGTTTCAATTTTATCAATCGCGCTTAAAGCCTGTTTCAGAATAGGTAAATTTGCAGGGTTAGCTTTTAACTGCTCGCGTAAAATATCTCCAAAGGGCCGCCCTGCTGCGGCCACCAAAATAAGACCGCAGACATTTGCGTTATCTATGGACGCCGCCGTCACCATCAAGGCGCCCTCTGAATGTCCGAGCAGATAGACACAAGGCTGTCCGGTTTTGGCGCGGATAACATCGACCCATTGTTTATAGTCTTCGGTGTAAATATCGACGGTCACAGCATTCGGATCACCTGCGCCCGCGCTAGAGAACATGCCGCGTTTATCAACGCGCACGGTTGATATGCCCTGCGCGGATAAATCTTGAGCCAGATGTTTGTAACTATCAGAATTAAGACCCATCGGATTGTTACCATTTAGGTCTGTGGGCCCAGAGCCCGGCACAATCAGAATGACGGGGTTACCCGGCCCTGCGTCACGGTACAGTCCCGACAAAGCGCCCGCCTTTATGATAACGTCTTGGATGTCATTCTGAGGCTTAACCTCAGCAGCAACCTTATTCTGAGCAGGCTCTTGAGGGGTTTGCGTGCATGACGCTAAAGACACCCCCATGAAGACAGCTGAAATGGCAAATTTACGAAACATAAAACTCCCCTAAGGCCCCATTTACGACGCTATTCATAAACCTCTAATTCCCTTTCAAATCATCCTGCAATTGACCCACTGTGACGGGCGTATCGAGTAGATACTGAAACGCCTCCCAGCGGTCTTGGCCAGCTTCGACTCGCATATCCACCCAGTCGCGCACGACATCCTGTCCCAGCGTATAGTTGATAATATAACCGCGATAAGTATCGATAAAATCGAGGCCTTGCTCTGCGCGTTTGCGGTTGCGGTCATCATATTTCATGTAAAATTCAATGCCCTGCTCGCGCGTCATGCGCCCGTCCAAATATTCGCGCGCGACGTGAATCCCGGCATTAGACAAAACAGTTCTCGCATTCGCCAGCGCGGGATCCGCCGCGCGAATATTCGTCGGCGCAGTCAGGCCCGCCAGCGGATAGAGCACCTCGGCGTCATATGTCTTTTTCTCAAGCCCCGGAAACGCCAGCTCTAAACCGTAATTAGCCGAGCCTTCCATCAGCGGACTGGAGGGAGAATATAGCGCAACAAGCTCGGCTTCGGGCCATCCCTTTTGCTTAATGCGAACATCTTCGACGCGCACGTTAAACACATGATGCCCCGGATAGCCTTCGTGACACCCTAAATCGAGCGCGCGTTCAATCGTCAGCGGCAAATCTTGGTTGACCTCAATCAAGCTACGGTAATTGCCTTTATACCAATTATAGGCGCTCCACGGTTTGCCCGTGACAAATTCTAGATCAAAACTCTCACCCTCGGGTAAGTCATAATGCGCGATGGTGCGCGCGCGGCATTCTTCAATGGCCTTGGCCATAACGACCCGCACTTTGTCCTCGGGGATGATGCGCGTCGGCGGCTCGCCGCTTTTGTCTCTGACTTTATTGGCGGCAGTATTTTTCGCTAAAGCCCGGTCAAAATCTGCAACGGTATATTGCGGCGCGACCGCGTCATAGAGAAGGCGTGTTTCTTCATCGAATGTGAATGTTTCACCATTCATCATCCGCGCGCGCACATTAAGCGCATTTACATCTGCGCGTAGGAGTTTGTGGCGCGCCGCCAATTCGGCGTCATCATTATAACTTTCAAAATTCTCAAAGCGGTCAAGGCGGGTCCGCAAGCCCGCAGTGTGACTGATGATACGATCAAGCGGCAGAGGCTCTGCCTCGGCCTGTTCAGGCAAAGCCGGGTCGCCTGTAAAGGCATCGACATAATTCTTATCATAGGGCCGAAATTGCAGGCCCAGCATCACAAAGTCAGAGCCCGCCTCGTCAATAAAGTCCTTCAAAACCCATTCATCACGCGGCTTTTCCATAGAGGCCGACACCTCAGAACCGGCCTTCGTTTCTGCATTCGGTTTACACCCCGAAAGACCCGCTGTTAGGGCAAGTGCCGCGCAGCTCGCGATGAATAATGTTCTCATTTAATCGACCTTTTTATCAAGCGCGGCTTGGAGCTTGCGAATGCGCGCAGCATTTGCGCCAATGTCTGATCCGCCAACGCGAGACAGCGAGCGCATATCAACGACGGAGCCGCCCTGCCCGTTATCGCGAACACGGATGATGACATCATCTTTGAAGCCAAACCAGAATGTCATGTGCGTGCCTTGAACAAGGGTTTCACCCGCGCCAGCATCATCATTTTCGGCGTGGCCATAAAGACTGACAAGGACATCGCGCGCTGCCCGCGCAACCTCAGACCGAGGCGCGCTAAATGTTTGCGATTTAATATCCGGGTAGCCGCTGGCTTGGAGGACGCTGACCAGTTCTTTGCCGCGCGGGTCTTTTTTGCCCACATAATTGACCGGGTTCGTGCCCTCGCCGCGCTGACTTAATATAGCCTGCGTGAACATGGGCGGGTCCACTGCGTCTGTTGACACATCGTGAATGAACGGCAGGCCTTCAGCGGATTTTTTGATACTGCCTGCATAGAGTAGCGCAGCGACAGGAATGAGCAAAGCCAGCGCCGCGACGAGCACGCCTTTGCGGGGCTTTAGGACGGACGCTATCAGCGCAATTAAACCAATAACCGCCGAGCCAATCATGACTTTTGCGCCCCAGCCATAGACCATTTTACCGAAGCCAAATTTCAGACTGACCAGTCCGAATTTTGTGCCCCATGTCGCGACCAGAAAATAAAGCGGCAGGCCGATCACCACGACCCATGCCAGAATACGCATAATTGATTTGAACTTGTCCACGATAATCCCCTTTAATTTTCGCGACTAGTAACAGAGCCGCGCGGCTAGGGATAGAGGCGGCTTTTGCCCCAATCGGCGGCCACGCCGTCGCGTGCAAATACCAAACGGTCATGCAGGCGGTAAGGACGGTCGCGCCAAAACTCGATCGATGCCGGCTCGACGCGCCAGCCAAACCAGTCCTGCGGGCGCGGAATATCATCAGCGCCCTCAAATCGCGCTTCGGCGGCCTTCACGGCTTTGGCCAAATCCTCTTGGCGAGTCACTTCGCGGCTCTGCTCTGATGCCCAGGCCCCGATTTGACTGCCGCGCGCGCGTGACGCAAAATAGGCATCGCTCTCGGCGTCACTGACTTTAACCACCGCGCCGCGCACCCGTATTTGGCGGCGCAGACTCTTCCAATGGAAACATAATGCCGCCGCGCCATTTGCCATAAGCTGCTCGCCCTTGGCGCTGCCGCTATTGGTATAAAATGTAAAACCGCGCTCATCCACGCCCTTAAGCAAAACCATGCGCACATCGGGCATGCCGCCCGCATCTACCGTGGACAGCGCCATGGCGTTACTATCATTAGGCTCGCTTGCGCGCGCCTCAGCCATCCACTCGCTGAACAGCGCAAAAGGATCATCGCGATCAAATATCGGCCGCGCATTGGCCTCAACCACAGCTTGGTATGCCGCATTTTGAGTATAATCTTTGGCGGATGGCGTCGGGGGAATAACAGATTTTGTCATAATCTCACTTATAGTTAGCGCGGCGTTAAGCCTCTCGTTTCATAATATACGCTTAAACGCCAATAGATAGATGGAACCCAAGATGATTGCTGCGCGCGCATATCGCATATTAGGATTACCTGCCCATGCCAGCGCGCCGCAAATCCGCAGCGCATGGCGCGCCAAAGCCAAGCTCTTTCACCCCGATAGCCCATACGGCAATGCCGCTGCGTTCTGTGAGGCGAAAGCCGCTTACGATGCGCTGACTAATCGGCCCGAGCAGGCACTTAAGAAACGCGTTCGCGTCCAAGCGACCAGTCGCCGCGCGGGGTAAATTTTACAACCCGCTCATCCCTGCGGCGGTAGGGATCTCGCCTCAATTTCGGGACAGCCCCCATCGACCCGCGCTTTGCGCGGCCCACTTCCCCCGTAAACAGGGGAAGATTTCCGCATCAAGAAAGGTAAACCTTCTCCCGCTTGCGGGGGAAGTACCCGAAGCGCAGCGAAGGGGGATGGGGGGCTTTGTAAACTTCAACTTCATCGAAAACGCCTCTTCCCCAAAACCGCTATCACGCCTATACCCGCACAATGACACACAATACATTCGGACATTTATTTCGCGTCACCACTTGGGGCGAGAGCCACGGGCCGGCCATTGGCGCGGTTGTTGACGGCTGCCCTCCGGGGCTATCTTTGACCGAGGCGGATATACAGCCCTATCTGGATGCCCGCCGCCCCGGCACGAGCAAATATGTCACGCAGCGCAAAGAGCCTGACCAAGTCAAAATTCTGTCCGGAGTCTTCGAAGATGAGCGCACAGACGGGCCGCGCACAACGGGTCACCCGATCAGCCTGATGATTGAAAACACCGATCAGCGCAGCAAAGATTATAGCGAAATTCGCGACCGCTACCGCCCGGGCCATGCCGACTATACTTATGACGCCAAATACGGCATTCGCGATTATCGCGGCGGCGGACGGTCCAGCGCGCGCGAAACGGCAAGCCGCGTGGCCGCCGGCGCCGTGGCCCGCAAAATCCTCGGCGAAGACATCCAAATCCGCGCGGGCCTCATTCAAATCGGTGAGCATATGGTTGACGGCGAGAACTGGGATTGGGACGAAATTCACAACAACCCCTTCTGGTGTCCTGACGCGAAAATGGCCCCGATCTGGGCCGAGTATCTGGACGGGCTACGCAAAAGCGGAAACAGCGTCGGCGCGATATTACAAGTCGAAGCCACAGGCGTCCCCATCGGGTGGGGCAGCCCCGTTTACGGCAAACTCGACAGCGAAATCGCCTCCGCGCTGATGTCCATTAACGCCGCCAAAGGCGTCGAAATCGGCGCAGGCTTTGCTAGCGCAATGGCAACAGGCGTCGAGAACGCCGATGAAATGCGCATGGGCGAAGACGGACAGCCCAAGTTTTTATCCAATCATAGCGGCGGCATTTTGGGCGGCATATCAAATGGCGATACCATCGTCGCGCGCATGGCGATTAAACCGACCAGTTCTATTTTAACGCCCCTGCGCTCTATCGACAAAGACGGACATGAGGTCGACATTATCACCAAAGGCCGCCACGATCCCTGCGTCGGCATCCGCGCCGCGCCCGTCATGGAAGCCATGCTAGCCTGCGTTCTGGCGGACGCGAAGTTAAGAGATCAGGGGCAAGTGGGCTAGCTATGTATAAAATCAATAAAGACTTAAATAATGTAAAACCTCTGCGTAAACGCACATTTTCGGAACTCGGTTTCCGCGAGCGAGAGCACCTTCAAGAATGGGTTGCGAAAAATCCACTTATGTTGGGAGAAGAGCTTCTCATCATTCAAAAGGAATTTGATGGCTGGACGGAAACGCGTGAACGAATTGACCTGCTTGCTTTAGATAAAGATGGCGGCATAGTGGTTATTGAAAACAAACTGGATGATAGTGGTAGGGACGTTGCATGGCAGGCAATGAAATATGCTGCATATTGCTCAAGCCTAACAAAAAGCGACATTGCCGATATTTTTCAAAAATACTTAGATAGGCATCATCCTGGTGAGAACAGCCGCGAAACAATCAACACGTTTTATGATTCTTCAAGTTTTGAGGAACTGACTTTAAATGAAGGATTTAATCAGCGCATTATTTTAGTTGGGGCTAAATTTAGGCCGGAAGTTACCGCAACTTGCTTATGGCTAATCAACCATAGTGTCGATGTCAGATGCATTAGGGTCGTTCCATTTAGTGAAGGCGAGACACTATTCTTGAACGTAGACCAAATTATCCCTCCGCCCGAAGCAAAAGATTACATGGTAAAGGTTGGTAATAAAGAAGTGGATGAAAAGTCCAATCGGGGACAGACGGCAGAACGTCATAAAATTAGGATTCAATTTTTCTCTAAACTATTAGATGAAATTACGGGGCTAGCGCAAAAAACATATGCAAATAGAAGCGCTGGAAAAGATCATTGGTTGACGGGCTCTACCGGAATATCCAGCGTAAGTTACAGTTTCAACTTTTTAAAGAACGCCTTACGGGTTGATTTAAATTTTCAAAAATCTGACAGGGAACAGAATAAGTATTTGTTTGATGCATTTGAAGGGAAGAAAGAAATTATAGAAAGTAAGTTTGGTAAAAAACTAACTTGGCTTCGGCTAGAGGACAAAATCAGTTCCCGTATTCAATGCGAGATCCCATTTGATTCATACTCAAAAGAACATTGGGATGAAGCTGTAAATTGGCTAAACATAAACATGAACAATCTCATTCAAACAATGCAACCAATACTTAATGAACTTTCTAAGTCCAAAGACTACTTATCTTTAGAGACTATACCCGAGTAAACATCTGCACTATTGAATTAAATCATAATTGATGACCTCTCCCCAATCCCTCAAACGTACAGTCGGCCTGCCCGGCGCAGTTCTTCTTGGTCTTGGCTCAATCCTTGGCACGGGCGTGTTTGTGGCGCTTGGTCTTGCGGTCGGCGTCGCGGGGCAGTGGGCGGTTGCGGCGCTGGGCATTGCGGCGCTGCTGGCGAGCTGTAACGCGCTATCGAGCGCGCAGCTGGCGGCGGCCCATCCGGTCAGCGGCGGGACATATGCTTATGGCTATAAATATATCTCGCCCTTAGCGGGCTTTACCGCAGGCTGGGCGTTTTTGCTCGCCAAATCCGCCAGCGCCGCCGCCGCCGCGCTCAGCGTCATCGCCTATAGCGCCGCCCTGCTCGGCATTGAT
>CALKXN010000147.1 GCA_938003555.1 uncultured Robiginitomaculum sp.
CACGTCCATATCTTGCCAGACAACATTTGATGCGCGGCGCAGGGAATAATCCAGCATGCCAACGCCAACGGTCTCATTTGTCTGGCGATCAATCAGAATGAAGCTACCTGTTGCGCGGTTGTCTTTATAGGGATCAAATGCAATCGGCGCGCTGAGTGATAATGTGCAAACGCCGACTTCATTCAGCTCCAATGTCTTGCCGGCCTCTTCGGATAGATCGTTGACATTGACCTTATGCTTGAGGTTCGAGACGCTGGCCGGAACAGTTTTGTTCGTTGTTTTGAGCAAATATTGACGTCCCGGGAATAGCTCTTTTTCGCTCATCCAGAGGATATGCGCTTGGAACTGATCAGACTGTTCGGCGGGGTGATCTTTGGCGCAGATCACATCACCGCGTGAAATATCGATTTCGTCATTGAGCGTGATTGTAACCGCTTGGTCTTCGCGGGCCGTTTCTAGGTTGCCATTAAATGTGACAATCTCTTTGACCGTGCTGCGCTTGCCGGACGGTAGCACGATGATCTCATCACCTGTGCTGACTGTACCAGAGGCAATGGTGCCGGAGAAACCACGAAAATCAAGGTTTGGGCGGTTGACCCACTGCACAGGCAAGCGGAAAGGATTGCCGAGTGTGGAGCTGTCCACATCAACTTCTTCAAGGAATTGAAGCAGAGCCGGGCCTTTATACCACGGCGCTTTATCAGATTTGATCGTGACATTGTCACCATCTAGCGCGGACATCGGAATACAAGTGATTTCTGCAAAGCCGAGATCTTTGGCAAAGTCACGGAAGTCTGTTTCGATCTCTGCAAATTTGCGTTGATCAAAATCCAAGAGGTCCATTTTGTTCACGGCAACAACAACGTGCTGAATGCCTAGAAGTGACGCGATATAAGCATGACGGCGCGTTTGCACCTGCACGCCATAGCGCGCGTCGATCAAGAGGATCGCGACATCGGCCGTCGAGCCGCCTGTTGCCATATTACGGGTGTATTGTTCATGGCCGGGCGTGTCCGCGACGATGAATTTACGTTTATCCGTTGAAAAGAAACGGTAAGCGACATCAATCGTAATGCCTTGCTCACGTTCCGCCGCAAGGCCATCCACGAGCAGGGCGAGGTCGATTTTATCGCCTTGCGTGCCGGACTTAACGCTATCTTTTTCAATGCTGGCCAGTTGATCTTCATAGATCAGTTTTGAATCATAAAGCAGGCGTCCGATGAGGGTGGATTTCCCGTCATCAACAGAGCCGCAGGTAATGAAGCGCAGAAAGCTTTTATTTTCTTGGGCGTCCAGATAGCCAAGGATATCGGAGGCAATGAGATCATCATGATGGGCCATTAGAAATACCCCTCTTCTTTTTTCTGCTCCATTGAGGCGCCTGCATCCGAGTCAATGACGCGGCCTTGGCGCTCTGATGTGGTGGTCAGCAGCATTTCTTGAATAACTTCGGGTAGGGTCGTCGCTTCGGATTCGACTGCGCCCGTCAGCGGGTAACAGCCAAGGGTGCGGAAACGCACCATTTTCTCTTCGACAACATCGCCGTCTTCAATCGGCATACGGTCATCATCAACCATAATCAGCACGCCGTCTTTTTCGACAACAGGGCGTTTGGCCGACAGATAGAGATCGGGAATTTGAATTTTCTCTTTATAAATATATTGCCAGATATCCAGCTCTGTCCAATTTGACAGCGGGAAGACGCGCATGCTTTCGCCCTTGTGGACGCGGGTATTATAAATGTTCCACAGTTCAGGGCGCTGGTTTTTTGCATCCCAGCGATGGTTTTCAGAGCGGAAGCTAAAGATACGTTCTTTAGCGCGGGACTTTTCTTCGTCGCGGCGCGCGCCGCCAAAGGCCGCGTCAAATTTATGCATATCCAAAGCCTGTTTTAGGCCTTGGGTTTTCATGATGTCGGTATGGACAGCGGAGCCGTGTGTGAACGGGCCAACGCCGTCGCGAATGCCATCGGGATTAGAGTGAACGATAAGGTCCATGCCGACTTCTTTGGCGCGGCGATCCCGAAAACCGATCATCTCTTTAAATTTCCATGTTGTATCAACATGCATGAGCGGGAAGGGCGGGCGTGACGGGAAGAAGGCTTTTTCAGCGAGATGCAGCATCACCGAGCTATCTTTACCAACAGAGTAAAGCATGACCGGATTTTCGCACATCGCGGCGACTTCGCGCATGATGTGAATGGACTCGGCTTCAAGGCGATCCAAATGGGTCAGATTGATGCTCGCATCAACAGCGCCTTCGGCCTCAAGGCGAGAAAGTTCCACTTGCGCCTTTTCCAGCGTTTTGAGCGTGCATTGTCCGCCCTCTTTGAGGCGGGTAAGGCCCTTGCCATCATTGAGCAATTTGCGCGAGATTGTGGACAGGGATTGCCCTGTTTTCGTCGCGTGAGCCTCTGCGCGGGCTACAAAATCTTCGATTTGCGTCATAGTATATTGGGACAAGTCCCACCTTCAATTCACAATTGAAGGTGTAATTGCAGATTTAAGTCTAAAAATAAAGCTATTTTGACATTAAATCCAATTAATCGTGGGACATGACCCACGAATTGGCCGAATTACGCTAAATCTGCCAGATATTGCGCTTCGGCGGCGCAGCAAAAGATATGATAAAAGGTGCTGGATGACATATTATGGCTGGTAATCACGCCGTCAGCGTCGCGTTGGTCGTGCCAGCCGCCCATAACGGGGGTGTCTAAATAATAGTGGAACATCTTGTCGATCATCTGCGCGGCATTGTCATAGCCGTCTTTATGTCCGGCGCGGGCGCGGGCGACATTGGCTTTGATATATTCAGTTTGCGGCCACAGGCGACTTTCGCCTTTGGTTATGCGTCCATCAATCGTGCACTCATTGATAATAAGGCCGGTTTTAGGGTTCGTGCCCATTTTAACGCCAGCTTGATAAAGCTTCTCAGCATATTTAGCGGCGTCATTGCCGGATAGGCGCGCATACCAATGGATGAGCCAAGCCCATTCCATCGCGTGACCGGGCTCTGTGAGGTCTCCCGTCTTGGCGTCGGGGCTCCAGTCTTGTTCAAAAAATTCGAGCAGGGTCTGGGTTTTGGGCTCGAAGAAATGGTCTGTAAACATGCCAAAAATATGATCGGCATGGTCCATAAAGCTTTGATCTTGCGTCGCCTCATAGGCCGCTAGAAAGGCTTCGAATAAATGCATATGCGGATTTTGGCGGCGCGGCGCGGGCGCGGGTATGCCTTCGCACCAGCCTGCATTATCCGCTTTCACATGCGTATTCAGAAAATTCAGCGTGTCATAAAGCATGGCCTTCGCGGCGCTGTTATCAAAGGCGCGGTAACGCCAAGATGAGGCCAAGATTATAAAGGCTTGGGCATATGTATCGCGCCATCCATCATGCAGGCTGCCATCTGGATTAAGCAAATGCGCGCATCCGGCAAAGTCGCCGCCAGCAATATCTTCGCCGCCTTGCAGGCCTTGGGTCGTGAGATAGTCCCATCCATGGTTGGCCACGGCTTTTGCATCGTCATACCATCCCATATGGGCGGCGTGGGCAAAGACATAGCACTGGCGCGCCTGCACGCGGACGCGGCGCAGCGCGTCATGGTCAGGGGAAGCGTCCATGCCAATGCTTTCCCAAAACCCGCCCGACGGATCGACGCCTTTTGTGCCCCAAAGAGGCAGGGCGTGGTCTTTACACCACGCGGTCAGGCGGGCGGATTGTGTTTGAAAATCAGTCATGGTCGTATCAACGTCTTAAAGAAGTTCAGTTTTTTCTTTTTCTTTGAGGAATGTCACGATTTTTTTGACGTCCTGGGTATTGTTTTTGTGCGTGACCAAAACAGCATCATCCATCGCGACCACGATCAGGTTTTTAATCCCGATGGTCGCAACAAATGGCCCGTCACTGCGCACGTAACAATTATCACTGTCGATCATGCGCACATCCCCGACAGATGCCGATTCTTTGGTAGAGCGCTCGATCATAAATTCGCTAATGGCGGACCATGATCCAATATCATTCCATCCCGCGCGGACAGGATCGACGACGGCGGCGTAAGATGTTTTTTCCATGATCGCGATATCAATCGGCTCACTGCGGCATTTGGCGAAATCGTCTTCATTAAGCAAATGGCAAATGCCTGTTGTTTTGGCATTATCCAGCGCGACGATGCTGTCTTTGAAAATATCATCGGCGTGCTCGGCGTAATCTTTCATCAGGCGTTTGACGTCGAACAGAAAAATGCCCGCATTCCAAGAATACTCACCCGTCGCCAGATATTGCTTGGCCGTAAATTCATTAGGCTTTTCTTTGAAATCTTGAATTTTATAGACGTCGTCGACGATTTTTTCGCCGCGGTGAATATACCCAAAGCCTGTATCCGGGCCAGTGGGCTCAATGCCAAGCGTCATCAAATGCCCCGTTACAGCAACCGGCGTGGCTTTCTCAATGGCGTGCCAGAACTCATCGGGGTCTTCGATATGGTGATCGGCAGGCAGAAGCAGGATGAGCGCGTCGGGATCAATGCGGTGCACAAATTCTGCGGCAATCGCGCCAACCGCGGCCGTGTTGCGGCCCATGGGTTCCAGAATGATGGCGGTTAGCGGAACGTCGAGTTGTTTAGCTTGGGCCTGCACGAGGTCTTCATGGCCATTGGCGCAGATGACGATTGGGTCAGCGACAGTGTTATTGCCGGACTCGCGCATACGGATGAGCGTTTCGGCAAACATCGTGTTTTCGGCCACCATGGCATGATATTGCTTGGGCGATTTTTTACG
>CALKXN010000148.1 GCA_938003555.1 uncultured Robiginitomaculum sp.
GAGACGGTGTTGGATCTGCGCTGATGTGAGGTAACGGCTTACGTCATCAGATTTGGGACTAGGACCCCGCGTTGGGACTTAGGACTTAGTGTGGTGCTCATGCCCCGACAGGGGAGGGCCGCGAGACATCGCTGCGGGGCGAAAGCTTCGTAAACATAATACCCATCTGGCAGCCATCGGAGTTGCCGCCCCGCAGGCATCCTGCCTGTCCAAACCGCCGGAAACGGCGCATGCGCGAGCGTTTAACGAGCGTGTAGGTTTGGACGCATATACATTCCCGGCTCGTCCTTTGGACGAGACTCGCCTCTTGTTACAACACGTCGTTAAACCGGCAGTGCATAATGGCGCTTGGGCAATACACTCAGCTTGCGGTCATCTATCCGATTAATCGCTCCCGCGATTAACGGGCCCCCTAACGGGAAAGATGACCAACCCGATGCGTCATCGCACAATGACGCATGACACATGTTCACAGAATATTTAATAGCCATCGCCGCTTTTCTGCGCTCCAAGCATATAAACATCATAGCCCCTTAAATTGGACACGATATGAAACATTTAATGACGCCGAGCCTGATCGCCCTAGCTTACCTTTGCCTAAGCCTTCCGGCGCAAGGCCAAGTGCTAGAGAATATTTTTACCGTAGATGAGGACAAAGCCGAAACTTATCTCGATGCCGGCGGCGCAGTTTTATACCGCCCAGGATATCTGGGCAGTGAGGATAATGTCACACAAGTCATTCCCTATATTGACGGAGAATATAAAGGGCGGTTTTATTTAAAGCCCGGCCAAGGCGCAGGGATCAATGTCATCAATAATAAATATGTCCGCCTGTCCGGCGGGGTGAATTATCTCTTTGGCCGCGACAGCAGTGAAAATGGCGCGGCGCAGCGTTTACGCGTGCGCGACCTAGAAGACTCCATCACCGCAGCCGCCAGCCTGCGGATTAACACCGCGATTGGCGTTATTGATAGCCAAGTCCAAGTGCCGATCACAGGAGATCTTGAGGGCGTTCGTCTTGATATTGCCGGCATCACGCAGTGGGACCCGACGCCGAAATTGCGCATCAATCCGGGCATCCGGTTTACCTTTATGGACGAAGAGATGGTCAACCAGTTTTACGCGATCAGTAAGTTCATCACCTATGAAGGCGGCGGCCTCAGCAGTTTCTCTGCCTTTGCCGCAGGCTATTACGACGTTTCAGATCAGTGGCAGCTCGTGGGGCTTGTTGATTACGCCGTTTTGGAAGACACGCTTTCGACCAGCTTGCTTGCGCCTGAAAATGACGGCGTCACGGCAACGCTAGGGCTGGCGTATAAATTTAGATAATCCGCAGCCCGTAAAGCAACCATTCGCGCATATCGCCCGTATTGAGCTTATGAAAACTGTTGAATTTCTTCCGGGCGAAGCGCCCCTCACCCAAGCGCCACAGGTTGTTTTGGATGATGGGCGCGCCTGCGTGCCGCAGCATTATTTACGTTACGCGCATAGCCTCGCCTCGACCGAGGCCATCATAGCGCGCATTGCCTATGATGAGGCCTATCCCGTCTTCGTCAGTCAGGATGACTGCGGTATATTTATCCAAATTGGCGTCATTGGCCCGGATAATTACAAAGCCGATAAACGCCGCAAAATCGTCTTTGGTCGCCGCTGGCGGGTTGAGCCCAATTTACCGACCTCAGAAATTATTCAAACTGTGTTTCTTGCGCTTAAAAAAGCGCGCGAGCACGAAATCCGCGAGCAGATCACGCTTCATTTTGATGGCCATATCGCAACGCCTTTTAGCTGTCACCAAGACCTGCCTTTGCTGGCCCGTCAGAAGCCCAAACCCCAACATACAGATTTGTCGGTCGAGCAGATTATTGCAAAAATTAAATATGCCAAAACAGGCTTTGAACGCGTCGACACTGTACATCTTACAGGCGGGGACTACGTCATCACCGTGAAGACAGACGCCCCCCATCACCACCTCAAAGATTATATATCCTTTACGACGCCCGACCTGTCCCAAGCTTCTATATTACATAATTTTATCGACGCGCTTATTCGCCTGAGTGACCGCGACGTTGAAGAGCGTTTCACATTTGATGGCTTTGCGCGATTTAGTCACGCCATTTGTCCCGAGCAGATTGCACGGTTTTCCGTTAAAACACGTCAATGCCCCACAAAACTTATGGACAGCGATGAGGCCGCGCGCTTCGTATCCGAATTTTCAACGCAAAATTACGAGATCGACTCGACGCGGATTCCCGCGCTTTCCGATAGCGATTATGGGAAAGCCATGAAAACCAAGTTGGGGGGAGCCGAAATAAAACTAGGCAATCCAAGGATCTAAATTGGAAGAAATATATGTCTCTTGTTATAACTTAAAATACCTTTAAGTTGCGCCCAAATACGATAGATGCGGGGAAAAGCACTTTGATACAATTAACTGACACTGAATTTTTAACATTGGTATTTTTTGCTGCTATCGCATTCTTCTTTTTATACTCGCAAAAATCAAAGCTTACTAAAGACGGACTACTTACAGACAGCGCAGTTGATAGACAAACCGTTATATCAATAGTTGAAGAGTTTACTCCGGAACGTAGCCCAAAATTAAAATTTGGCTACACGGAAAAGTCTATACAAAATCAATTAAAGATATTTCTTAGAAAAAAGATACTCCATGTCACCGAAGAATATGGAATTGAAGGTTTAAATGCTTCCAAAATTGATTTTAACTTAGGCGGTGGTGCAGTTGGCCTTGAACTCAAACTTGCCTCTGCAGTCTTCAAAAGAGCAGGACAAGATAGACTAGTTGGGCAAGTTCGAAATTATATTCGAAGCAAATATAACAACGGAAATTTATTAGTGATTATATTTTGTACTGACGATGAAATTGGAGATAATGCATGGAAAAAATCCACCCTTGATGTACTAGAAGATTTAGATGCTGAGGTTGTTTTTAAAGAACTGCCTTCCGCATCAACTTAGCTCCATTAATTAGTAAACACAAAATT
>CALKXN010000149.1 GCA_938003555.1 uncultured Robiginitomaculum sp.
CTCGTCACCCAGCGCATGCTGGCCATGTATAAGAAGAAAGAAAAATAGGATGACTCTTTTTACATTTTCAAAATCTGCGCGCGTGTCTGCAGTCGTCGTTTTATGCGGCGCGGCGCTTTCCATTGGCGCATGTTCGAATGCAAATGCGCCGGAGGCCATTCAGGCCGAGTCCACCACAAACTCCGCGGGCGCCCCTCTTCAAGTCGCGGACAAGGCAGCTCTGATGGAGACGGTGGCAAATTATCGCGTCGCTGCAGATGGCGCAAATTATGATCAAGTTATCGCGCTCAGCATGCCGCCGACATTTTTAGGATATTTTGCCAAGATGGGCGGAACAGATTCCGAAACGATGCGCGCGGCGATCGTCGGGCAAATGTCAACGATTATGGAGCAGGTTGAAAGTTTCGAATATAATTATGATGAAGCTAATTTTCAGTTCGAAAATTTGACTGATGGTACGATGTTTGTCCGTATGCCGCTTGATGTGAAAATGCGCATTGCCGGAAAAACAATCACCTCCAAAGATCATAATGTCGGGCTTTATGAGGATGGGAAATGGTATCTTGTTCGCGTATCAGAACCCGAATTGGCGCGTATGTTTCGCGAAGCTTATCCAAAATTTAAAGACATCGAATTTGCTGAGCAGCAAATGACAATCGCTGAGTAATATTATGACGCTTTCTCCAAACCTTGCCGCTATCGCCTATATCGTCTCCGGCGTTTTATTTATTATGGCTTTGCGCGGCTTGTCATCGCCCGAAACATCACGGCGCGGTAATCTGTTTGGCATGGCGGGCATTGCAATTGCGATTATCACCAGTCTTTTAACGTTCGATATGCTTAACGCTGGGCCTCTTTTGAAAGTGGGCGGGGCTTTAATTATCGGCGGCGGCATTGGCGCGGTGATTGCGCGGCGCATTGCCATGACGGCGATGCCGCAATTGATTGCGTTTTTCCATAGCCTTGTCGGTTTGGCGGCTGTCCTTGTGGCCTGCGCCGCGTTTTTCTCACCTGAGGCTTTTGGTATTGGGGCGCGCGGCTCTGTTGCGGGCTATAGCTTGCTGGAATTATCTCTCGGCGCGGCGATTGGCGCGATAACTTTTACCGGCTCGATTATCGCCTTCCTAAAGCTGAACGGGAATATGTCCGGCTCGCCGATCTTGCTGCCCGCGCGGCACTTCATCAATCTAGGGCTGGTTCTTGCGGTTGCTGTGCTTGTTGGCATGACCATGGCCAGCGGCGGCGCGTCTGTGCCGATATTCCTCATTATTATCGCGCTGACACTAATCCTTGGCGTGACCTTGATTGTTCCCATTGGCGGCGCGGATATGCCGGTCGTGATCTCTATGCTCAATAGCTATTCCGGCTGGGCGGCAGCGGCGCTTGGGTTTACGCTGGGTAATCTGGCGCTAATTATTACGGGCGCGCTTGTCGGCTCTTCCGGCGCGATTCTGTCCTATATAATGTGCAAAGGCATGAACCGGGGCTTTCTCTCCGTCATTCTTGGCGGATTTGGCGCAGCTGCGTCCGAGGCCGCAGCAGGCGGCGGCGAGCAAAAGCCGTTTAAACGCGGTAGCGCCGAAGATGCGGCCTTCATCATGAAAAACGCCTCCAAAGTCATCATCGTGCCGGGCTATGGCCTCGCCGTCGCGCAGGCCCAACACGCCACGCGCGAGATGGCCGACGCGCTCAAGGCCGAAGGCGTCGACGTAAAATACGCCATCCATCCCGTTGCCGGCCGCATGCCCGGCCATATGAATGTCCTGCTCGCAGAGGCCAATGTGCCTTATGATGAAGTGTTCGAGCTCGAAGATATCAATAGCGAATTTGCCACCGCCGAAGTCGCCTTTGTGGTTGGCGCGAATGACGTCACAAACCCGTCGGCCAAAACTGACCCGACCTCGCCAATTTTCGGCATGCCGATTTTGGATGTTGAAAAAGCGGGGACGGTTCTGTTTGTGAAACGCTCCATGTCTACAGGCTATGCAGGCGTCGATAATCCGCTATTCTACGCGGATAATACGATGATGTTATTGTCAGACGCCAAGAAGATGGTCGAAGAGATTATTAAGTCATTATAAATTCCATCGTCATTCCTGCGTATGCAGGAATCTACTAATTTGACCTCATGAGAGACGACCAATTTTACTTTACTTATCTCATGGCGAGCCGTCCGGGCGGCGCGCTATATCTTGGCCATACATCTGACTTATGGGAGCGAACTAGACAGCATAGGCAAGGCATAGGGTCGCGGCACAGCGCAAAGTATAAGTGCCGTCAGCTTGTTTGGTTTGAATGGTTCGAAGATCGGCATTCTGCTTTTACAAGAGAACGTCAAATGAAGATCTGGGTTCGTCAGTATAAAGTAAATCTGATTGAAAGACTTAACCCTGAATGGTTGGATTTAAGTTTTGATATGAGTGAAAAGACGTTATTTGATTTGCGCAGACGGGGAGAAAACACACCAGAGTAGATTCCTGCATACGCAGGAATGACGGTGTATATTTTGTATTTTGAGTGTAAATGAGAGCATGACCTTCCTCCGCAACATCGCGATAATTTTCGTCGTCATCTATCTGATCATCCTCGGGCTGCTCTATGTCTTCCAACGTAAAGTTCTCTACATTCCGCCGCCCATCTATCTCACCCCTGCTGCGGTTGAGTTGCCGGAGGCGATAGAAACCCCGCAGGGCTGGTGGATCGCGCCGAGCGACGACACCAAACCCGTCATTATGTTCTTCCATGGCAATGGGTCTGCGGTGTTTTCCAATCATGATATTTACCGCGATTTTGCGGCTCGTGGATATGGCGTCTACGCGCAGGGTTATCCCGGCTACCCCGGATATGACGGAAAGACGACACAAGTATCAGTCGTGGAGGCCGCGCGCGAAGGGTATAGCTATGTGCGCGGGCAGGGCGTGGACGAGAGGCGCATTGTTTATTACGGCACGTCGCTGGGCACGGGCGTTGCCGCGCAGCTGACGACCTATCAAAAGCCTGCACTGCTGATCATGGAGGCGCCCTTTAACAGCGCCGCCGATATGGCGCAGATGCGCTTTCCTATCTTTCCGGCCCGCGCGCTGACGAAGGATAAATTTGATAGCGCCGCCGCGCTCTCTGGGGGTGATGTTCCCATGTTGTGGCTGCACGGGACGCAGGATGGCGTGATCCCCATGGCACAGGGGCAGCGCCTATATGATGGTTATTCTGGCGAAAAGTCACAGCTGATTATTCCCGGCGGGCAACACACAAATCTATGGGCGAAGGGCGGGCGGGAGCGCATATATAAAATGATTTCAGATCATTTGAATTAGACCCGTATCTGTGGTTATCAAGGCTTAAATAATCCAAATGCAACAGGACGTGGCATGGCCCGCAATATATTCCATTTATGCGCTGTCGCGCTTTCTTTGATGCTTGTCGCGTGCGGCGCGAAAGAGGATGCGCCCCAACCGAAAGAGACGACGCAGGCTGAAACGCAAAAACCTACAGCCGTTGCCAGGTCGAAAAACGCTTTGGGTTTTGACGAAACATTATCATTGCGTGAAAATCTGGAGGGGGCAAAAAAGCTCCGCTTTATGACAGAGGCCATGCAGCTCGCGCACCCTTCAGGGCAAGTTGGCGCGGAATATTCTAACATCACGGTTTT
>CALKXN010000150.1 GCA_938003555.1 uncultured Robiginitomaculum sp.
GGCGACAATGTTCGTGAGCCTCTGAACCGCCGTACTGAAGTTATCATTCGCTTGATCCCAGGATCAGACACAATGATGTTCACGCAGTAGTTCAAATTGATTTAAATTATGAAAGCCCGGCTTTGGCCGGGCTTTTTTTATGAAATTGCGCATATCGGCGGATATCTGCTTAAAATTGGTCGATAAAGGGCGCAATACGGGACTTTATCCCTGCACGTTGCTGTCCTAAGCTGCGCCCATGTCCACATCACTTTCAATTTCTCCTGAAGAACGCGGTCGTCTTGATCATATTGCGACGCTGCAAAATTTCATGGTCGAGCGCGTGCAGGCCTGGTCTCATATTAATAGCGGTAGTCATAACCGCGCCGGCATTGATGAAATGCGCGGCGTGCTGCGTGATGCCTTTGAACCGCTTGGCGGAGTCATTACAGACCGCGATCTAAAAGCCGGAACATATGTCACGGCGGCGGGGAAACAGACCGATGTGGATTACGCGCCGGCGCTAGAAATTGAAGTGCGCCCCGATGCACCGATTCAAATCGTGCTCACCGGCCATTATGATACGGTGTTCCCCAAAGCGTTTCATTTCCAAGCCCCGAAATGGCTGGATGATGAGACGATCAACGGCCCCGGCGTGGCCGATATGAAGGGCGGAATTATCGTGATGCTCGAAGCGCTCAAGGCGCTGGAGCAGCATAGTGCCAAAGATAATGTCGGTTATACAATTCTGCTTAGTCCGGATGAAGAAATCGGCTCACCGGGAAGCGCTCCGCGCCTCGCGCAATTGGGCCGTAAGTCTCATATTGGTCTGACATTTGAACCCGCACTTGCAGATGGTTCATTGGCGGGCGCGCGTAAGGGCAGCGGGAACTTTGCGGTTATTATCAAAGGCCGCGCCGCTCATGCGGGCCGTGAGCACCATCTGGGCCGCAACGCGATCACGGCAATGGCGCGCTTTGCGACCCGCCTCGATGAACTTAACGGACAGCGCGAGGGCGTGACCTTTAATTTTGCTAAATTAGACGGCGGCGGGGCAACCAACATCGTGCCTGAACTTGCTGTGGGCCGCTTTAATGTGCGCATGATCGAGACTGAGGATTTAGCGTGGATTTCAGCTCGCATTGACGAGTTAATCGCGCAGACAAATCTTGAAGACGGTATAACGGCCGAACTTACCGGCGGGTTTTCGCGTCCGCCAAAGCCTATGGCGCCCGCAAATGCGCAGGTTTTTGACTGGGTCAAGCAAGCGGGCGCGCTACTCGGCCAAGAGATCAAATGGGCGATGAGCGGCGGCGTATGCGAGGGAAATAATCTCTGGGCCAGCGGATGCCCGAATGTCGATACGCTCGGCGTACGCGGCGGCGATATCCACTCAGACCGTGAATTTGTGAAAGTTGCCAGTTTTACGGAGCGCGCGCAGCTTGCTGCCCTTATTTTGATGAAAATCGCAAGCGGTGAATTTAATGCGGGCATGGTCAAAGATATGGCGATGGCCGATCTAGAAGCGGCAATAAAGGCAAAGGCATGAGCTTAGTTGTTCGTCCGGCGCGCGCGAGTGATATTGACGCCATATGCGGACTCGCTGAACTGGCCGGGCCGGGCTTTACGTCATTATCCGTAGGCTGCGACCGTCTTGCAAAGCGCATTGCCGATAGTGAAGTGAGCTTTGCGGCAGATATATCAGAGCCAAAAAACGAAAAATATCTCTTGATCCTCGAGGATACAGAGGACGGGACAATCGCCGGCATGAGCGCGGTGAAGTCGCGCGTCGGCAGTAAGGCGCCGTTCTTTAATTATAAACTTCTGCGCATGACCCAAGCCTCAGGATCTCTCGATGAACCCTTTGGGATGGATATCCTGATGCTGGTCAATGAATATACGGGCGCTAGCGAAGTGGGCACGCTCTTTGTCCATCCTGATTATCGCGGTAAGACAGCCAAAAAACGCGGTGCAGGGCGCCTGATTAGTCAGGCCCGCTATATGGTCATGGCCATCGCGCCGCAGCGCTTTGCGGATACCGTAATTTCCGAACTTCGCGGCGCGGTCGACGCACAAGGCAATAGCGCCTTTTGGGATGCTGTGGGACGCCCGTTTTTTCGCATGAATTTCAATGAAGCGGATGAAATTAGCGCCGCGTCTAATAATGAATTTATCGTCGATTTAATGCCGCGCTATCCGATTTATGTTGACCTTCTGCCCGAAGATGCACGCGCCGTTATTGGTCAAACCCATCCGGCGGGCGAAGGCGCGCGGCGCTATCTTGAAGCGGAAGGCTTTCGCTATGACCGCGTTGTTGACGTCTTTGACGGCGGGCCATGCTTAACAGGGCTGCGCGATAATTTGCGCACTGTGCGCGATAGCCGTGTTGTTAACGTCGTAAAACCCGGTGAACTCATCTTAACTGCTCTTGTTTCAAATAATAAAATCAATGACTTGCGCGTTGTTCTTACACAGATTTCTATGAGTAATGATGGCGTGGGGCTTACTGATAAAGACTGCAAAGCCTTGAATTTAACGCGCGGCGATGCCGCTAGAATATGGATTAAACGATAATGAGCGATATGTTTACGGACGGGAAATGGCACGCGGCAAGCGGCAATGAGATGGTGAGTATTGAACCGTCTTACGGCGCAAAAATCTGGACAGGTCATAGCGCCGATGCAGGCGATGTCGACAAAGCCATGCGCGCCGCGGCCAAGGCGTTTAAAAACTGGTCGATGACGCCGCTGGATGAGCGCATTGAAATTCTGAACCGATTTGCAGAAATCGCGGCCTCCAGAAAAGAAGAACTTGGCAAACTTATCGCATTGGAAACAGGCAAAGCGCTTTGGGACGCAACCGGCGAGGCCGGCGTTGTCGGGGCCAAGGTTGGTGTTTCGCTTAAATCTTATCAAGAGCGCACAG
>CALKXN010000151.1 GCA_938003555.1 uncultured Robiginitomaculum sp.
GACACCATGCTAATGTCTTACGCCGTAGATGGCGGGCGCGGATCGCACGGCATGGACGCTATGGCGCGCGAATATTTCGGCCATGAATGCATCGCCTTCAAAGAGGTTGCCGGCACAGGGAAATCTCAAATCACATTTGACAAAGTGACACTGGATAAAGCAACGCCCTATGCCGCCGAAGATGCCGATGTGACATTGCGCTTGTGGCATGTGCTAAAACCGCGCCTTGCCGAAGAGCAGGTCGCGACAGTCTATGAGACTTTAGAGCGCCCGCTCCCGACTGTCATTGCGCAGATGGAAAATCACGGCATCAAAGTTGACCGCGCCGTGCTGTCGCGCCTCTCCGGTGATTTCGCGCAGAAAATGGCGCAACTCGAAGATGAAGCCTATAAATTAGCGGGCAAGACTTTTAATCTGGGTAGCCCGAAACAGCTGGGTGAAATTCTATTTGATGATCTGGGGTTAACGGGCGGGAAGAAAACCAAAACCGGCGCGTGGCAAACGGGCGCGGGAATCTTAGAGGATTTGGCAGCCGAACATGCTCTGCCCAAAACGGTTCTGGATTGGCGGTCTTATTCGAAATTAAAATCGACATATACGGACGCATTGGTCGGGCAGATCAATCCCGAGACAGGCCGCGTCCATACCAGTTTCTCGCTGGCCTCGACCACGACGGGGCGGCTCTCATCGTCTGATCCGAACCTGCAAAATATTCCGATCCGCACCGAAGATGGCCGTAAAATCCGTGACGCCTTTATCGCGGAAACGGGCCATGTTCTCGTCGCGGCGGATTACTCGCAAATTGAACTGCGCCTGCTCGCGCATGTGGCCGACCTGACCACGATGAAACAGGCCTTTGCGGATGGCGTAGATATTCACGCCTTGACCGCATCTGAGATGTTTGGCGTGCCTATTGCCGATATGGACAGCGCGACGCGCCGTAAAGCCAAGGCGATTAATTTCGGAATTATTTATGGCATTAGCGCCTTTGGCCTCGCGAAAAATCTCGGCATTGGGCGCGGCGAAGCCAGCGATTATATCAAAAGCTATTTTGAAAAATTCCCCGGCATTGGCGAATATATGGAAGAGACCAAAGAAGAGGCGCGTAACCTCGGCTATGTCTCAACCATTTTTGGCCGAAAATGCCACATCCCCGGTATCAAAGATCGTAACGGCGCAACGCGGGCGTTCTCAGAGCGTCAAGCGATTAACGCCCCCATCCAAGGCGCAGCCGCCGACGTCATGCGCCGCGCCATGGTGCGTATGCCAAATGCGATTGCAGGCATTGAAGGCGCGCGAATGCTTTTACAGGTGCATGATGAACTCGTTTTTGAGGTGCCCGAAGGCAGTGCCGACGCGCTGATGAAGGTGGTCAAAGAGACGATGGAAAATGCGGCCTTGCCCGCGCTGAATATTTCCGTGCCATTGGTGGTTGAGGCCAAAGCCGCGAAGAATTGGAACGACGCGCATTAAACGCCGAAATTCCGCGAAAGCGGGCCCGTCCTGCGCTTGCGCAGGATCGGGGATTTCGGCGCCTGCCTTCGCCTCGTCCTTCGAGTCCCGGCTTCACGCGAACGCGAAGCCGCCTCAGGATGAGGCTAACTTCTCTTATAAGATATAATTTCCTTGTCCGCTCCAGCGGCTAAGCTGAGGCGCGGGACTCGAAGAACGTGGGAAATTATGGGGTGGGATAATATCTTTGATAATCTTTTTCAATCCAGTGAATTTGCTTCATGAAGCCGATAAGGCGCTTAATTAGGTCTTCTGCGAACGGTTCTTCAGTTCTCTTCCATTGCTTTTCAATCGTGTATGTATCCATAAAAGTGAAATCAATTTTTTTAGTTTCAAAATTTGGTTCAATTTTTAGATATTGAGACCTTTGTCTTGTTTCCGACTCAATATCTTTTTGGAAAATCATGAGTGTGTGCATTGAAGTGGTTCCAAAAATGGAATTTGACAGTTCACTTGCACTTACCCACTCGCACAGGTCTGCCATAGACGTTTGCATATCTTCATAGCCTGGCATGTCCTTGGCTCTGCGAAGGTAGAAATCACCAATTTCAGCCCAACTTCGTATCACCCAAAGGCCAATTCAGGATGCGCGCTTGAAATCGTGGCGTTTTCCGGCAGATAAACCGTAACCTTCGTGCCGCGGCCTTCTTCGCTGTCCATATCGACCCAGCCATTATGGCTTTCAACAAAGCGCTGAACCAGAGCAAGGCCAAGGCCGGCTCCGCCGCGTTTTGAAGAGAAGCTTTCAAAGACTTTGATTTGGTCTTCATGGGCGATGCCTGCGCCGTCATCGGTGACGGAAATGCGAACGCCGGCGGGTGTGCGTTCGGCCTCGATGCCAACATGGCCGCCTTCTTCGGTAAAGGCGAGGGCGTTGGAGAGTAGGTTGTGAAGAACTTGTTTTAAGCGTTTTTCATCGGCGCGGATGACGCCAATATCGACGGGGCAGGTCACGGTTAGCGTGCGCTGCGTATCTGTCGCTTTGGTGTTCACAAATTCTGCGGCGTTATGCACAAGCTCGGCGACATCGACATCGCCAAGCTCAAGATCAAGCACGTCGGCGTCAATGGCGGCAATATCCAAAATATCATCAATGGTTTTTGCTAAATCATCCGCGGCCGTTTTGACGGCAAAGAGATATTCTTCTTGCACGTCATTCAGCTCGCCTGTGCCTTCCAGCCCGAGCAGTTCTGAATAGCCGCTAATGGTCGTCAGCGGCGTGCGCAATTGATAGCTGACATGGCCCACAAATTCACTTTTAATGCGGTCAGCCGCTTCCATGGCTTCGGCGCGCGCAATCAGGGCGGCTTCGGCTTTGCGCGCTGTTGTTACGTCATCCCATGCAATCAATGTCGCGCCATCGGGGAGCGGGCGAGAGAGATACTTGACGATGCTGTCATCGCTACGCTTAATCTCAGAGAACACATGTTTGCGCACTTCGGGCGAAGGATCCGTGACGCGGGCTTTCATTTCTGACCAGAAGTCCCGATCATGATAAAGCTTTAAGCTACGCTCAATAAGGGCGTCAAAATGCGGTTCTTCGGTCAGTGTATTTGGCGATAATTTCCAAATATCAGCAAAGGCGGCATTAGAGATTTTAAGCCGTCCATCTGATCCAAATACAGCAATGCCTTCGGATAATTTATCCAGCGTTGCGCTTTGCACATTGATCTGTTGGTTATACCGACTGGTCATTGTCATTTCGTCGGTCATATCTTCGAATAGAAGCGTGAGGCCGCCCATCGGGTCGCGCATCCGCACAAGGCGAAGCGTGCGGCCATCCGGCGGGTTCCATAACTCATCCGGGCTCTCACTCGGAAACTCTGTATAATAGGACAGCTCTTGCGCTTTAAAGTTTTTAAAATCGACCTGCTCCGGCAAGCGGCGCTTCTCACGCAAAAGGCCCAGCAATTCACTATGTGAAATATCTTTGAGCGTAGCGCGGTCCAGCGCGAACATTTTATTAAACGCTGTATTGTGAAAGCGTAGTTTTTGATCTGCGGTGAATTTTATAATGCCTTCGGACATGCGGTTAAGCACTTCGTCATGCGCTGCGACGTGGCGGGTTAGCGTTTCGCGCAACGTCTCCGCTTCTGTGACGTCCATGGCAATGCCGCTGGCTCCGCCGGAAATCGGGAAGACGGTCATCGCCATAGATTTGCGGCGGCCCTCGACGATGACGCGGCGAATTTCGGTTTGACGTTTATTACTCATCAAGACGGCTTGGACTTGCTCTTGAGCTTTATCATCCAGTTGCATTTGATCGGTCAGCGCCATTTGCGCCGTATCTGCGCCAATGGCTTTGACATAGGCTTCATTGACCCAATCCATCCGGCCTGTGCCGGTCACCTTCCAGACAGGGAAGGGAGCGCGCTGCATCATGTGAATAAAGGCTACGGGGTCTTTGTTGGCTTGTAATTTGTCGTTTTGGAATCGCGAAATCGCCGTGCGGGCATCTTCGCTGCGCACGCTGGCATCTTGTAACCAGAGGACAACTTGCCCGCCTGCGGGCATGCCATCTGCTTCAATGATTTGTCCGCCGGGCAGATTAATGGTCGCGCTAAAGGCCTCGCCGTTTTTGCGCAATGTTTCGACATAGCTGCGCAGGTTTGATCCGCTGACGGTTTCATGATCGGCAATGCCGTTGAGAACATTGCGGGCAAAGGCGCGCGGATCTCCGGGTTCTGCAAAACGCACAAGCGAGGCGAGGGCGGCGGTGCTGCCATAGACTTTCGGTTTGCCCCAATCTTTACGGGCATCCGGAACCGCTTCTTCCCACACCAAGACGAGACCCGGAAAGGCGCTAAAGACGCTGTCGATCCGTGCTAGATTTTGATCCAGCTGCGCGCAGCGCTCTTTCCATTTACGCAAAGCGCGGCGCGGCCCTATCGTGAGGCGCAGCGACCACAGCGCAACCAGTACCGCCAGCGCAACAGCGCCTGCGGTAATAATCAGCGGAAGAGTTTGAGCAAATTCGGGCATCGCGCCTTATCATAATCATTTGAAGGTCAGTGACAGCGTTAATCGCATTTAACCCTAAAGGGAAGCGCTGTCATGACCGTGTTAACGGTGTTTTTAATGCGGAAAGGTTAATTTTTCTTGGAAATCTTAATCTGGCATTAACCACAAATCACGTTACTGCGACATGTAATGATTTGCCTGCTGATTTGGCAATTTTTGGGGATAAAAGGCGTAAATATGGCAAAACCGCCCGCAAAATCGACATCGAGCCGCGATAGTTTGAAAAAACTGCGCGCTGATGTGGTGCGCATTGATCAACGCTTAACCCGCGCGCAAAAAGCCACGCAGACATCTATCAAAGCGGCTCAAGACGCCTATGGGGCTTTGGCCTTGCGCGCGGATAATGGCGGGCAAGACGAACTTCGTCATCAGGTTAACCGTTTGGCGACATCTCTCGAAGAGCGTTTGGCCCAAGCCCGTACAGATGTTGCGGCGACTTTGGCGAGTGGATTAAATGATCCGCGCCTTGATAAAGTGGCTGACGCGGTGCGCGCTGCGCAAAATAAACTCTCCACGGCTGAGCGCCATCAGGCGGAGTCGATTGCCAAAATTAACAGTCATATTGCGCGCCTCGCCGCGGCGCTTGATGCCCGTTTGCAGGCCCAAGCCCGCGAGCAAGAGGCGACCAAAGCCGACTTGATGGCGCGCATTGATCAAGGTGATGACCGCCTTGATAAACGCATTACTGAAATTGAAGGCCAAAGCGCCGAAGCGATTATGAGCATTGGCGAACGCGTCGCAACATTATCTGATGCGCTCAATACGCGTCTCGATGAGACTGAGAAAAACGCGCAAGAGCGCATATATGAAATGGCTGTCGACAGCCAGCACGATATAGAATCCCAAAAGGCTGAAATTGCCCGCCGTCTTGATGCGATTGAAGAAGGCCAGCGCAATACAATCATGCCTGTGCAAAATTCTCTGGCGACCGTATTCTCCCGCCTTGAAGCGCTTGAGTCCGGAATGGTCAATGTGATCACGCCTGCGCCGCGCGATGCCATGCCGCCTTTCCCTGCCGCGCCTGCAAGTGGTGAAGACGACTCTTTTGCTGAATCCGAGCGGGAAGCTGCGCCTTTAGAAGCTGCTAAGCCGACGCCTTATATGGCAGACGCATTTGCG
Organism: uncultured Robiginitomaculum sp.; assembly: GCA_938003555.1. Taxonomy (GTDB): domain Bacteria; phylum Pseudomonadota; class Alphaproteobacteria; order Caulobacterales; family Maricaulaceae; genus Robiginitomaculum. The sequence continues at coordinate 5,653 of CALKXN010000151.1, forward strand.
CCGCCTCCGCCTCCGGCTTTGGCGACGCCCGTTGCGCCGCCAGCAAATCCTTACGCTACGGCAGCACAGCAGCAGCCCCAAGAGCAAGTCAGCGCACAAATCCATCAATTTGACGGCAATACGGCTTACGCCGCGACGCCTGAATATGGCAATCCATATGGCAATCCGTATGAGGCGCAGAATAATACACCTGCCGCGATGCAAAATTACGCTGCGCAGGCTTTTGACACGCCCGCCGCCCCGCCTCCGCCTTTCGAGGCTCAGCCTGCGGCTGCTCAATATGAGAGCGGCGCGCAATATGGCGAGCCTGCGCCGATGGAGCTCTATGAGGGCGCCGATACAATGGACATGGCTCGCCCCGGCGCAGCTTCAGCTAAGACGAAACGCGGCTTAAGTCTAAATCCGCGCCTGCTGCGCACAGCCGCAACGGCTGCAGCGCTGGTCGCTGTGGTAAGTGCTGGTGCCTTCATGCTCAAGGGTAAGCTTGGCGATAAAAACCAACCGGATACGCGCATTGTCCAGAGCCAAACTCCGGCAGCGTCTACGCCCGCTGCGGCAATACCCGACGCGCAGCCGCAATATGACGTCACGCTTACTGCGCCGACCGGAAATATGAGCCAGCCGGACATGGCCCCGGGCGCTGTGGCCGCGCCGTCAAATGTTCAATATGATACGTTGATGGCTGCCGTTGAAGCCGGCGATCCGATTGCGCAAATGCAGCATGGCGTAACCTTGCTGCGTGCGGGCAAAGCCGAAGAAGGCGCCTCTTATGTGCGCCAATCGGCGTCCCAAGGTTTGACCGCAGCGCAATATGTTCTGGGTCATTTATATGACACAGGCGAAGGCGTTGCCGCCGATAAGAAACTCGCCAAAGATTTAACGCAAAAGGCCGCCCAAGGCGGTCACCGCGTCGCGATGTATGATCTGGCCGTATATTATGTTGATGCGGCCGAGACAGCCTCGGCTAATAGCCAATCGGCCGAAGCGCAATCCGCCATGAGCCGCGCCGTACAGTGGTTCCGCAAGGCGGGCGAATTTGGCATGACGGACGCGCAATTTAACGTCGCTGTTTTGTATGACCAAGGCAATGGCACGCCGTCTGATCCGGCTGAGGCATATTTTTGGTATTCCATCGCTGGCCAAGCGGGTGATCAAGAAAGTGCGTCGCGCGCGCAGCAAATCGCTGCTGAGCTGCCGCAGGATATGTTGCTGCGCACCAATAGCCGCATCGCGCAATTTAAACCTTCCGATTTTGATCTGGCCGCCAATGGCATCTTCCCCAATGTTCCGTGGGAGAAAAAAGTCAGCGTCAATAAACAACGCGTGATCAAAGCCCAAACGCTGCTCACCAATATCGGTTATGATATTGGCGGCGTGGACGGCGCGCCCGGGCCAAAGACCCGCGAAGCGATCAAAGACTTTGAACGTAGCAATGGCTTGCCGGAAACCGGCAAAATTTCCGACCCATTGCTTGAGCGCTTAGAGATTGCGTCACAGGCGTAATTTTGCCGTGGCGGCAAAACAGTGCTTTCAGTGAACTAGAAAAAAGCGGAGCGGCAAGCCGCTGGCGGGCGGATAGTAATTTAGAACTTAGACATTTTTCGGGTATGTCTGCACATGTTTAAGTGCTTCTCTCTCTTCATATTATTCGCTGTTGTTGGGTGTACGAACAATGGTGCTGCATCTGAACTAAAAAATTCTACACAAAAAATTACATGGTCGGAGAAAACCGCGCCTATATTCTATTACGGGGAACCCATTTGGGCCAATCCTGATGGCAATACTAAGACCGCTAATCCTTGGCCTTATATTTTATGGATGCAAACCGAAGCAGAAAATACCTGTTTCACCCCGATGTGGAAAACAGCTTATCCGGGGGAGGTTTCCAGAATATATGACAGACTCTATGACGGTGTTGAGATTGGTATATGCTCCAACTTACCTAATCGTTGTTTCCTGATTTCAGAAAAATGGACGCGTGGACCTGATGGGGACAGACTCAATGAAGCCGAGGCTTGTGATCCGAGCTTGAGCGAAAAAGATAAATGGTGATTTATCTTTGGGTCACGGCCTGAACCAAACCTTGCAATCCGCACCCAGAGCAACGATACCACCTTCATGTTTACCCTCACTGAATTTCTCTCAAAAATGCATGTCGAAGAGCTCGACGATTTACTCTTTCGCGGGGAGCCGCTTGAGATGGGATTGCCGCGTGTTTTTGGGGGTCAAGTTTTGGGGCAGGCGTTAAATGCGGCCGTCCGAACCGTTGACGCCCAGCGTAAGCCGCATTCGCTGCATGGTTATTTTTTGCGTCCCGGGGATGTCAGCCGCCCGATCATTTACGAAGTTGACCCCATCCGCGATGGCCGCAGTTTTGCGACGCGCCGCGTTGTCGCCAAGCAGCGCGGCAAGGCGATTTTTAATGGCTCAATTTCTTTTCAAATTTTAGAAGAGGGCGTCAGTCATCAAATGGATTTGCCCGATGGCGTTCCCGCGCCGCAGGATGTTCTACCTGATATTGAGCATGTGCAAGAGCTATCAAAATCGCATCCAGAGTTATCCGTTGATAAATTGCGGGCCTCAAGCTTGCTGTTTGACCCGTCAATTATTGATCTGCGCACGCCAGATTTAGTCAAGTCGCTCATCCCCGGTCAACACGATCCGCGCTATGGCTTTTGGTTTAAATTTAATGACGCCATTGGGAATGACCCGATAACGCACCGCACGCTTCTGGCTTTTATTTCGGATAAATCACTGATGTCCGTGGGGTTGCTGCCGCATAATATGAACCGCGATACGCATCGCTTAATCGGGGCGAGCCTGGACCACGCCATGTGGTTTCATAGCGAAATTCGCGTTAATCAATGGATTTACTATCACATCGATAGCCCCCGCTCCGCCCGCGCCAGAGATTTCGGACGCGGGAGTTTCTATACCGAGTCCGGCGAGTTAATCGCGTCCACGGCGCAAGAGGGCCTCATTCGGATTGTGGAGCGCTAAAGCGACGGGTTTAGAGATATGTCTTTGAATTTGAATTTATTTGCGTCGTAGTTTTCGCTCTTTTTCAGTGTCATCCGGTGCGCCGGTTCGACTCTGGCGAAACTATAAGATTCGCTTTGCTTCGGGTAAATGAGCTGCTGTTTCATCACGTATTTTAGACACTGGGTTTATTGCGCAACAGATATCCATATTGCGGCCGCGCCGAAGGAGTCGTTTAAAACTATCCCTGATTTAAACGGGGATATATGTTTTGGCGTTTACCC
>CALKXN010000152.1 GCA_938003555.1 uncultured Robiginitomaculum sp.
GATGGCATTGCTGTCTTGCGCCATAATTTTGCGGCGTGTAAGACCGCGCTTCGACGCCCTGCGTTGGCCGCCTTAGCTCAGCTGGTTAGAGCGCTGGTTTGTGGAACCAGAGGTCCTCAGTTCAAACCTGAGAGGCGGTACCATTATCTTAAATCCCCATTTACCATAATGCTCTAGCTGTGGGGTATGGATAATACGACCCCCAGACCTGATTCGGTTCTTTTAACCGACGACGCCATTCGGGCGGCGATTTCCCATCCCGATGCCACGGCCCGAAGTGTTGCCACGCAGCGCCTGTGTCGCACAATTCGTAGCGGACAACTCTCAGATGCTGAGCGGGCTAAAGCGTCCAAAGTTCTCGATCATATCTCCAAGGATGTATCTACGCTGGTGCGCCGCGCCTTGGCGATTACCCTGCGTAATTCACCCGAACTTCCGCGCGATGTGGCCAAGCGTCTTATCGCGGATATTGATAATATCGCGGTTCCCGTGCTGGAGTCCTCGCCCGTCCTGACGGACGAAGATTTGCTAGATGTGCTGCGCTCCAAAGCTGCGGCCAAAGTTATGGCGATTGCGAAGCGCCCGACGCTGACGGGCGCAATTGTGCGTGCTGTAATTCGTTTTGGCGATGGGCCAGCGCTGGCCAATTTGGCGGCGAATGACCGCGCGCCGCTAGATAATGCTGCCTATAGCGAAATGTTGCGTCTGGCGAAAAGTGATGATTTGATCGAGGAAAGCCTGATTGCGCGCCGGGACTTGCCGCCGCTTGTGGTCGAACAATTGATCACCCAAGCCAGCGCAGAAGTTGCAATCCAAATCGCTAAGCGCCACGAAGTTCCCGTCGATATGGCTATAGAGCTAGGGCAGCGCACGCGCGAACGCGCCACGATTGATTTCGTCGACCAAAGCTGGATTGCCAAAGACCTTAAACTCCTAACGCAGCGCTTAAATGACGAAGACCGGTTGACGGATAGCCTCATTTTGCGCGCGGCGTGTTGCGGGCAAATGCGGTTCACCGAATATGCCTTGGCAGCGCGAGCAGGGATTAGCCAAGCCAAAGCCGCGCTGATGATTCACGAATCGGGCGCCTTCGGCATGCAAGCGCTCGGCGTGCGGGCGCGCCTCTCGGCTGTCACTGTTCATACGATCCGCGGCGCAGCGGCAATTTTCAAAGACTTGGAAATGACATCCATGTCATATGATCGCGCTTATTTCCAAAATCTAATGATCCAGCGCGTCCTGACGCTGCCCTATGACATTACCGAAGAAGATGCCGATTACCTGCTCGAAAAACTCGACGGCCTAACGGATTACGCGTTTGATATGGACGCGGCGCAGTAAGTAATGCTTCTTATATTGTCTGATTGAAGTTTAAATCAGGCACATTATAACTCATCACAATAAGTGCGTAACAATCGCGTAGGGGGATGAGTATGACGAAGTATATGGGTTTAATAGTAATTGCGGCTTCACTCTTATGGGGGTGCAGTACGGAATCGGACAGCGCAGCTAAATTAGAGCAAAGTTCAAAAGAATGGGTTGATTTACTTAGTCCTGAGCAATCACCGCGTTGGGTATCTGTCGGGTCTACGGCATTGAACCCAGCCTGGAAAATTCAAGACGGCGTGCTTGCCTTAACCAAAGCGGGCGGCGGCGATGTGACAACAGGGGTAACATACGGAAATTTTGAATTGAGTCTTGAATGGAATATTTCCAAAGGCGGAAATAGCGGTATCTTTTTCATGGCTAATCCAAACACGCAGCAGGTTCCTGTTTGGACCTCTGCTTTGGAGATGCAAATTCTCGATGATGTCCATCACTCAGATAATAAGACGGCTTTCACGCGCGCAGGGTCCAGTTACGGGCTTTACGAAACACGTGATGGCGTTGCCAAACCCTATGGGGAATGGAATGCCGTTCGTATATTCGTCAAAGACGGTAAAGTTGAGCATTGGCTTAACGGCGTAAAGGTTGTGGCCTTTGATACACGGTCTGAGGACTTCAAGGCCCGCGTCGCCAATAGTAAATTCAATGATTATGCAGATGTATTTGCGCAATCATCGCGCGGACTTGTCGTGTTGCAGGATCACCAAGACCCTGTTCAATTTCGTAACATTAAAATTCGTGATCTTGATTAATGGCAAATTTGAATATTCGAAAGCCGGTTGACGCGGCTGTCACGCAACCCGCGAAAATGTTTCGACTGTCGCGCCGGAAATTTATCTTCTTGTCCGCGGCTGCAGCCGTGGCCTTACCCGCATGCCACGAAGCCGCTTCGCCAGAAAGTCAGCATTTTGCAGCGTGGCCGGACATAGACATACCGGAAATTGATGGGCCGGGTTATGGGTGGCATTTTGATTATTTTGAGCTGACAGAAGGCGGGGCGTGGCCGCGAATTTTGACAAACCCCCAAAAAGCGCAATTAGAAAAGCTCTCTGATCTTATATTGCCAGCGTCTGATACGGCGCCTGCGCCGTCTGAAGTGGGCGTTGTCGAATTTTGGGATGAGTGGATAAGCGCGCCCTATAGCGCCCAAGCCCGCACGCGCGACCTCGCCTTGAACGGTCTGGTGTGGATCGAAAATCAATATCAAAAAATGTTCAAGACAGATTTTCTTTCTGCAAAGGCTTCCGACGATATTGCCTTTATGGATGTATGGTCGACAATATCGCGCGATGATGAAGATCACGCCAAAATTCGTAAGTTTTTTGAACATATGCGTTACCTTACATTGGGGGCTTATTATACAACGCCGCAGGGCGCGCAGGATTTGGGGGCTGTGCCTAATGTTCCTTTGACGGGCGATTATCCCGGCCCAAGCCCGCAGGCGCAGGCGCATCTTGAATCTATACTCAAAGATATAGGGATAACGCTATGACCGACGTGACGAAGGACAGCTATGACGTCGTTATTGTGGGCTCGGGGGCGGGCGGCGCTATGGCGGCGTATCGCCTAACGGCGGCTGGCGCATCCGTTTGCATGGTTGAGGCGGGTAAAACATATGACCCGGCGACAGATACGCCCATGCACCTTACAAATATGGAGGCGCCGCTGCGCGGGACGGGCACAAAACATAAAAGTTTTGGTTATTTCGACAATGCCGTCGGAGGCTGGGAACTGCCGGGTGATCCGTATAATAGCGATGAGACCTCAAACTTTATGTGGTATCGCTCTCGCATTTTGGGCGGACGAACAAATCATTGGGGACGGCATGTTCCGCGATTTGGGCCTTCGGATTTTCGCTCTTATGACCGGGATGGATTATCCCCTAACTGGCCTTTTACCTATGAAGACATCGCGCCGTGGTATGACAAAACCGAAGCGATTATGGGCGTATCAGGCTCAAATACAGGACTTGTCGAGCATCCCGGTACGCCAGAGCATATTTTACAGCCTCCCGTAAAAGGCCGCGTTACAGACCTATTTGTTGCCGCCGGTGCGCGCGCGTTGGGGCTTCCGGCCTTTGAGCGTCATAATGCTATTTTAACGCGGCCATTAGGAGACAGATTAGCGTGTTTTTACGCGACCCCGTGTAATCGAGGCTGCTCAATTGGCGCGGCTTTTCAAACAACAACATCCTTGATTCCACTTGCGGCAAAAACTGGAAAATTGACGATCATTACCAATGCCAAAGTTTTCCAGGTCTTGATGGGTAAAGACGGTAAAGCGCAGGGCGTTTTATTCAATGATATGCGCACGGGGGCGCAGGGGCGCATAAAAGCGCGGGCCGTTGTTTTGGCTGCAAGCGCGCTTGGAAGCACGCAGATCCTGTTTAATTCCGGCGGAAATGAAGCGGCGGGCCTCGCCAATAGCTCAGGCGAACTTGGCCGTAACCTTACCGATACGGTTGGAGCGGGCGTCACAGGGCAATTTCCAGCGCTCGAAGGCCGCCCAAGATATGATGAATTTGGAGCCTCTACAGACCATTATTACATGCCATGGTGGGGGTATGAGGACCAACTGGCGGGTAAGCTGAATTTCCCGCGCGGCTATCATGTGGAAATCGGCGGAGGCTTTGGCAATGGCCCGGATATGGGTATTGGCGGACTTGCCAATATTCAGGGAGGATATGGGGCTAAATTACGCGATGATCTACGCCGCTATTATGGCTCATATATTTGGCTTACCGGACGCGGAGAGATGGTGGCAAATAAAAATAGTTACTGCACTTTGGACCCAGATTTGAAAGACGAATTTGGAATACCCGTTCTTAAATTCTCATTCAAATGGAGCGATCACGAATATAATCAAGTCGCCCATATGCAAAAGACATTTGTTGATATTATAGGCCGTTTAGGCGGACGCGTTACAAGTGATGTGAGTGACCCTAAAAAAGCCATTTCAACGCCCGGCTCAATTATCCATGAGGCCGGAACGACTCGTATGGGAGACGATCCTGATCGCTCCGTTGTGGATACAGATGGGCGAACTTGGGATGTCGATAACCTTTATGTCATGGATGGCGGGGTCATGGTGACTAACCCCCACAAAAACCTGACGCTGACTTTGATGGCGCTGGCCTATAAAAATAGTGAAGGCTTGGCCCGTCGATTATCTCAGGGGGAATTATAAAGATGCGTAATCGTCGTGATATTATAAAATTATCTGCCATCGGGGCCGGGGCGCTCTTGGGGGCTTCGGCATGCGGTTCTGAAACATCCAAGCCAGTTACGGGGGCCGATAAGGCGCACGCGAAACCTATTGTCGTGTCGACGTGGAAACATGGCCTTGCGGCGAACGGGGCGGCATGGGGGATACTCGAAAATGGCGGCTACGCGCTGGACGCCGTGGAGCAGGGGGTTCGCGTTGCTGAGGCTGATCCTGAGAACCAAAGCGTCGGTTTGGGCGGGCTTCCGGACCGTAGCGGAGTCGTTACGCTTGATGCCTGTATTATGAATGAGAGAAGCGACTGCGGCTCCGTTGCCGCGCTGCAAGACATTAAGCACCCGATCAGTGTTGCGCGCGCGGTTATGGAGCACACGCCGCATGTGATGCTTGTTGGTCAAGGCGCGCAGGACTTTGCGCTCACTCGCGGGCTAAAGACAGAAAATCTATTGCTTGGACCTGCAAAGGCGAAATGGGCCGAGTGGATGAAAGCCCAAAATTACACGCCGCCGCCTATCAATACAGAGAACCATGATACGATTGGTATGTTGGCTTTAGATCAGCAAGGCCGCCTGTGCGGCGC
>CALKXN010000153.1 GCA_938003555.1 uncultured Robiginitomaculum sp.
GCAAGATTATGACGACTATATGGCGCGCCTCAAAGACATGCCGCGCTTTTTTGGGCAACACATAGCCAATATGCGCCGCGGCATTTCCGATGGCTATACCGCGCCCGCTGAAATCATGCCAGGCGTGATCAAAGGCATTCGCAATATGACAGAAGTTGAGGCCGAAGCGCACCCCCTTGCCGCGCCGTTCTTAAACGTCAATTCACGCCTCCCTGAAATTGAGCGCGTTCGGATCAAAGCCGAAGGCCTGGCTGTGGTCAACAGAGCTGTTCTGCCCACATATCAAACCGTGTTAAGTTTTATGGAGAACGAATATCTCCCTGCGGCGCGTCCCGGCATCGGCCTATCCACCACACCCGGCGGCCGTGAAAATTATGCCCGCCTTGTGAAATTTTACACGACGCTGGATCTTAGTCCCGAAGAAGTTCACCAAATCGGCCTGTCCGAAGTTGCGCGCATTCGCGGCGAAATGGACATGATCATTGCCGATGTTGGTTTTGAAGGCAGCTTTGCAGATTTCCTCAACTTCTTGCGCACAGACCCGCAATTCTATGCGACATCGCGCGAAGACCTACTCAAAGAGGCGTCCTTTATTGCCAAACGCGCGGACGGAAAAATGCCTGAATTTTTCGGCACGCTCCCGCGCCTCTCTTATGGCGTTATTCCCGTCCCCGAAGAGATTGAGCAAAATTACACGACAGGGCGGTATTTTGGCGGAAATGCCAAACAAGGCAAAGCCGGCAATTATGTCGTCAATACTTATGATCTCAAACAGCGCCCGCTTTATAACCTCCCGGCCCTGACGCTACATGAAGGCGTGCCCGGCCATCACCACCAAATCTCGCTGGCCGCTGAGCAAAAAGACGTTCCGCAGTTTCGCCAAAATCTTTACCCGCATGCCTTTGGTGAAGGCTGGGGCCTCTACACTGAAAAGCTCGGCGTGGAGATGGGCATTTATCGCACGCCCTATGAAAACTTTGGCCGCCTGACCTATGAAATGTGGCGGGCCTGCCGCCTCGTCATGGATACGGGAATGCATTATATGGGCTGGACCCGCACGCAGGCCGAAGCCTGCCTCTTAGAGAACAGCGCGCTGGCGGAGCATAATGTCAGAACAGAAACGGAGCGCTACATTGCGTGGCCCGGGCAAGCTCTGGCTTATAAAATGGGCGAACTCAAAATCCTTGAGCTACGCAAACGCGCCGAAGATATGCTGGGCGATAAATTTGACATTCGCCGTTTCCATGATGCCGTCCTCGTCGACGGCGCCGTGCCGCTCGATATTTTAGAGACGCGGATTAATGACTGGATCGCGGCGGAGTTGGTGGACGCAACCGAAGATTAAGCCCGCCGCGCGCCTTGGTTTTCGGGGCGCGCTTCTACGGCTCCGGCGTCTTCTAGCGCTTGCATCAAGCGCTCTCCGAGGCCAAAATATTCTGCCTTATCGGTGAATTTTGGTTTCATTATTCCGGTGGAGACGAAACGGCCTGTAAGATTGCCGCGTTTATCTTCGCCCGTAATTTCATACCGCAGCAAATCTTGGGTGACGATGATATCGCCATTCATACCGATGACTTCAGTGATATGGGTGATACGGCGAGAGCCGTCGCGAAGCCGCGAGGTCTGCACAATAATATCCACGCTGCCCGCGATCATTTCGCGAAGCGTTAAAATCGGCAAAGCCGACGCCCCCATTGTAATCATCGTCTCAATCCGGCTTACCGCGTCACGCGGCGTATTGGCGTGGAGCGTGCCCATCGACCCATCATGACCCGTATTCATCGCTTGCAGTAAATCCAGAGCTTCAGGGCCGCGCACCTCGCCCACGATAATTCGTTCAGGACGCATCCGCAGGCAGTTCTTCATCAGCGCCGTCATATCAACGCCGCCCTTACCTTCGATATTTGGCGGCCGTGTTTCAAGGCTAACCACATGCGGCTGTTGAAGTTGCAATTCTGCGGCATCTTCGAGCGTGATAATGCGCTCGCGGCGATCAAAGAATGCGGTCATGCAATTGAGTAAAGTCGTCTTGCCCGACCCCGTCCCGCCGCTCACGATAACATTGCACTGACTGGCGGCGATGATCGCTAAAATCCGCGCGCCCGCCGGACTAATCGAGCCAAAATCAACGAGGTCGCGCAAGCGCAAGCGATCACGCTTAAATTTACGAATAGTGAGCGTCGGGCCTTTTAGCGCAAGCGGCGGCAAGATCACATTCACCCGGCTCCCGTCCAGCAAGCGCGCGTCACAGACCGGATTGGCGCTATCGACATGACGCCCAACGCGCGACACAATACGTTTGCAGGTGGCGAGCAAATGGGCATCATCACGAAATTGCACATCCGTTTTTTCAACAATGCCGCCAACCTCTATAAAGATATTTTTGGGGCCATTGACCATGATATCGCCGATGTCTTGACGCGCTAAAAGCGGCTCTAATGGCCCGAAGCCAAAGAGCTCATCACAAATTTCACTGACAATCCGGTTTTGCTCTGGCGTTGAGAGCCGAAGCTGTTTGAGACTTATAATCTCATGAACGACTTTGGATACCTCTTCGCGAGCTTTGCCTTGATCCATATCTGAGA
>CALKXN010000154.1 GCA_938003555.1 uncultured Robiginitomaculum sp.
GCAGGCAAAGCCCCAATGCGCGAAAGTTTCTTTGAATGTGTCAAAGTTAGAAACCGTTTGTAGATATTCATAACATTTTGTTAATCAAACGATATACAACCTGCAAGGGCTAAAATTAATTTTTTCAAATCCTTGAAAAATCAGTCTTTAGGTTGCTTGACATAAATTGAAAATACGCGACTTTTAACATAACCAAAGTGGACTCATCACTGGATTGATGTGTCCCTAACTTTGTAGACACCTTGCAATCTGGAAACGCTTATTGATGCGGAAGATTGTATTGCATTCGATGCTCATTTGACGCGTGCCAATAATTCCCGAATTTCATCGGCAAGCTCGTTGACCCCGTCGCGCTCTTCGCTGTCCATGGATAGAGCGGTCCATAACAACAGAGCTAAACCTTCACTCACTTTATCCATCAATGCAGGCGGGTATCTAAATTCAAACCCATCATCATAGATAGCTTTCATAACAATGTGATTTAAATATTGGGATCTATTCAGTCCCAAGCTCTCTGCCTGCTCGTCCAAGTGGATTATCGAAACTCTGTTCATTCTGAATGAAACTTGTTGCGCCATATGCCCTCCCTACTTGCCTTTATTGTAAAGGCTTTTTGGAAATCTCAACCTCATCAGAAATTGGTATGGTGACAATTAGGACGTAGTTAAGCCATTGAATAAAAAGGAAAGGTGTCAATTGTCACCAAAATAATTCAAGCGTCATTTAAAATTGCGCATTTCAAAAATCGTTGTATTACAACGACTTAGGTATGAAATGCTCTCTACCCATAGGGTAGCTAGGTGTCCCCTAAAAATGAAAGCTCGCGAATGCGATGTTTTCATTGTCTTAATGGTTATGCATTGGTTGTCTTTAAACAGCCAATTCCGGCTAACCTTGCGCGGCTTGTCCGCGCAATTTGTCCCCTGCTCTGCTGGGGTTTGGCCTCTATTTCTCCGTAAATCGGCCAAATAAAAATGCGCGCCTAACGGCGCACGTCATTAGAAACGCGGTCGGCTGCGCCGATCCGCGCCTGAAAAATTAGGCCTCGCAAGCGAGGGCGCTGGGACTTTTGACCGCTGCGCTATTTTAAGCGAGGCGTCACTCGCTCAAAAAAAACGGGCCTACGGCCCGTCTGCCTCCGATATGAGGCTCACGAAATTTGGGGGCTTCATGCCGCCTTTTGCTTGTGTTGATAGCTCTGCTCATCTTTTGTGATGAACGCGGCCGCTTTACTCGCCGCGCTCGCTGCTTTGAAGATTGCGCGGTTGTCAGCCTTCATGATGTTGAGCCATGCTCCGATATAGTCACTGTGCCGAACGGTTGGCTCAATCCCAAGCCGCGCACACAGAAAGGCCGCGCCGATCTCGGCCACAAGTTCTTCTGCGCCGTAAGACTGTTTTTTCATGGCAACATCTTTGAAGCGTCCAAGTCTCGTGTGGTGACCTGTCCAGTGCGTCAGCTCATGCAATAAGCTGCGGTATCGATTCACAGGATCCATATATCGATAGTCGTCGGGCATTTGGATATAGTCGTCTGTTGGGCTGTAATAGGTGCGCAGACCGCCTTCTCGGATGTCTGCGCCTGTCTCGGTGATAACCTTGTCTGCGGCCTCAATGCTCATTCTCTCGGTTTTAAACTCGGGTTCAAAACTTAAGTCGCCTTCAAGTCCGTCAATCTGTGCGATGTTGAACACGCGGAACTTTTTCAGATACCGCCGCGGCAGTGGCTTCCTGCCCTGCTCTTTCGCGGCCTGTTTTTCGTCCTTCGTTATAAATTGTGATGTGTAGAAAACCGTTGTCGATGTTTCGCCTTTGCGAACCTGCGCGCCTAAGTCTGCCGCCTGCTTGTATGTCATCCAGCCTTGGGCGGTGAACTTTTGCTCATAGGCGCTTATCCAAAGCAATATGATATTGATGCCGCTATATTCTCTCATGCTGCCAGCATTAGCGGGCATTGAAAATTGACGGGCCGCCTGCCCTGCATCCCATGGCTGCGCCCATGGGCATATGCCCTGCTCTAGTTGCTCGATTATCTTTGCGGTCACAGTGTCATATAAATCGTCACGTTTGGTCATTTTGTCTCTTTCACTTTAAATACCAATGAAGCTGGGTTCATCCCTGCTTCTTTGACCTCGCAATCGAGCGGGGGGTTTGGTAAAAGGAAACAAACGAGGCGTGGTGCGGGCAGGAGCGTAGCGACAACACGGCGACGAAGTTTTTTACTTGAAGGAAGGGGGGCAGCGCCCCCCTACCCTTTTCTAAATTGTGAAGTTGGTAATGATTTTAAGGCACGATTCTCTCAAGCAGAAACGGGGCCGTACAAAGGAGCAGAGATGATTTGCGTTAAGGTGAAACCCATGGACACAACATCAAATCTCAACATTTGTATTGAAGCTGAAAACTTAGAGGACGTGCAGCAAAACCTTGCCGAGCGTTACTTTGCTGAGGAGGCTTATTTGATTGTTCATGTCGAAAAGTCGAAATGGGCGCTTGTCTGCGATCAAATTGGTGA
>CALKXN010000155.1 GCA_938003555.1 uncultured Robiginitomaculum sp.
TCTTTTTTCATCATAGCGTTTAGCTTTAGACGTCATATGCGTCTCACCATCAACTTCGATAATAATCTTATTTTTGTGGCATACGAAGTCCACAATATAAGGCGGAAAAACGACTTGGCGCCGAAAGTGAAACCCTTGAGATTTTAGCTGTCTTAGATCACTCCAAAGCTTTTGTTCTGCAGGCGTTTGTTCGCTGCGCATGCTCTTGGCGCGTCTTTTCAATAAAACAGGAATTTCGGTGTGTGAGGCCAATTCAGTTACCCCCACCCTCTATCCCTCCCCACAAGGGGGAGGGAGGCGATAATATGAGAGAACAACAACAAAACTAACCTGTGGCCATCGCGGCTTCGCGCGCAACATGCGCTTCGGCGCAGGCCTTCGTTAAATCTCGCACGCGTTTGATATAATCTTGGCGTTGCGTCGGAGAGACGACCCCGCGCGCGTCCAGTAAGTTAAAGAAATGCGACGCTTTGAGCGCATATTCATAAGCCGGCAGCGGCAGCGGCTCCGGCAGTTTGATCAAAGCCTGACATTGGGCCTCTGCATCTTTGAACCAGCCTTGCAAAATCTCGACATCAGCGTGACTGAAATTATAATGGCTCTGCTGCACTTCGTTTTCATGGAACACATCACCATAGCTTGTGCCATTATTGTCAAAGCGCAGATCATAAACGCTCTCAACGCCCTGCACATACATGGCGAGGCGCTCCAGACCGTAAGTCAGCTCGCCGGAGACAAGGTCAACATCAAGGCCGCCGACCTGCTGGAAATAGGTAAATTGGGACACTTCCATGCCATCGCACCAGACTTCCCAGCCCAGGCCCCATGCGCCGACGGTTGGATTTTCCCAGTCATCTTCGACGAAACGAATATCGTGCAAATCCATATCAATGCCAATCGCCGCAAGGCTACCCAGGTAAAGCTCTTGGATGTTAGGCGGGTTGGGCTTCAAGATGACTTGGAATTGATAATAATGCTGAAGGCGGTTCGGGTTTTCACCATAGCGCCCATCGGCGGGGCGGCGCGAGGGCTGCACATACGCCACATTCCACGGCTTTGGCCCAAGGCTGCGCAGAACCGTTGCGGGATGCAATGTCCCAGCGCCGACATTGGCGTCAAAAGGCTGTAATATCGCGCACCCATTATCGCTCCAATAATGTTGAAGCGTCAGAATGAGGTCTTGAAAGGAGAGCGGCTGCTCCGCTGTTTTGGCGTCTGTCGTCACGGTCGTTTCCATCGGTTCAGTGTTTAAGCGTGATAGGCAGGCTCGCGCCCTATTTCAAGCCGTGATTACGGCTCAAGCTCATCGCCCAGACCCGCAAGATCAAGCGCGCGGCGGGCAGCGACAAGGTCTTCGTCCAGCACCATAATGCGGCGCGGGATAATCCCGATTGAACCTTCAATGATTGAGCTATGGGTATCGGCGACAAAACAGCCAATATCGCTGTCCTTTAAGACCGCCTCAGCAAAGCTAATCGTGACAATATTATTGGTCTTGATAACCGCGACCATCATGAAAGCTTGGCTTTCCAGCGCGCCACTTGCTCAGCTACGCGCGTCGGTGACGTGCCGCCATATGACAAACGAGAGCTAGCCGAAGCCAGCGGAGAGAGGACGGAGTAAACATCATCCGTAATCGCGCCGTGCACGCTTTGCATATCCCCGAGTGATAATGCGTCCAGCGTCGTGCCTTGCTTTTCAGCCATGGCGACAATTGACCCCGTCACATGATGGGCTTCGCGAAATGGCATATTCAAGCTGCGTACAAGCCAATCGGCCAAATCTGTGGCCGTCGAGAACCCTGCCCCCGCCGCATCTGCGAGGCGGCCTTTGCGCGGGACCATGTCGCCGATCATTCCGGTCATAGCCGCCAGCGCCAAATCCAGCGCTTCGAATGCGTCAAAGACGGGCTCTTTATCCTCTTGCATATCTTTGGAATAGGCGAGCGGCAGGCCTTTCATCACAATTGTCAGCGCAGTCAGCGCCCCCATAATACGGCCCACTTTGGCGCGGATAAGCTCTGCCGCGTCGGGGTTACGTTTTTGCGGCATGATCGAACTGCCCGTTGTGAATTTATCGGACAGAGCGATGAAGCCAAATTGCGCGCTCGTCCAAATGACAATTTCTTCGGACAGGCGCGACAGATGCGTGGCGCAAATCGTAGCTGCCGATAGAGCCTCTAGGGCAAAGTCGCGCGCACTTACCGCGTCAAGGCTATTGGCCATCGGGCGGTCAAACCCCAAAGCCTTTGCGGTCATGTCGCGATCAATTGGATATGGCGTCCCGGCCAGCGCCGCTGCGCCAAGCGGAGACTCATTCATGCGGTTACGACAATCATCAAAACGCGAGCGGTCGCGCGCAAACATTTCGAGGTAGGCCAACATGTGATGGCCGAAAGTCACCGGCTGCGCGGATTGCAAATGCGTAAAGCCCGGCATGATCGTATCTGTATTGGCATCAGCTTGCGCAAGGAGCGCGCGCATCAATTTACCAATACGCGCAGAAAAGTGCTCAAGCTGCTCACGCGTCCACAACCGGAAATCCGTTGCAACTTGATCATTACGCGAGCGGCCCGTATGCAGGCGCCCGGCGGCCTCGCCGATTTTATCTTTCAGGCGCGCTTCGATATTGAGGTGAATATCTTCAAGCTCGCGGCTCCAGGGGAAGGTGCCGTCTTCAATCTCGGCCTTAATCTCGGCAAGGCCGCGATGAATGGCCGCTTTGTCCTCACTTGTAATAATGCCCTTTGCGGCTAACATTTCACTATGGGCCAGAGAGCCTTCGATATCTTGCGCGTAGAGCTTGCGGTCAAAGTCAATGGAGACATTGATCGCTTGCATGATCTCTGACGGGTTATCGGAGAACCGACCGCCCCACATTTTTTGACCCGTTTTATTTTGATTTGGTTTATCCATGACTCATCCTGATACACATATGCCGCCCACCTTTATCACCCGTATGATTAAGATAATGCTGCTCGGCCTTATTTTGGGTCTCGCATACGTCATGTTGCAATCATGTTCAAAGACCAAAACGGGATTAGAGCAATATGGCAAAGCCTCTTTGTCAAAATTAACGGTGCTTCGCCCGCCGCCTGCGCGGCCCGCCGCGATTTTTCTGACGCCAGAAGGTGAAGAGATAACGCTCGCCCGCCTGCAAAGTGAGCAAACCCAAGGCAAAGTCATTCTCGTCAACTTATGGGCCACATGGTGCCCGCCCTGCATCGCCGAAATGCCAAGCCTGAACGAATTACAAGAACGTTATGGCGATGAGAGGTTTGAAGTCATCACGATCAATTTTGATCGCGACCCGGCACTGGGCGAAACATTTCTTCGTGAAAAAGGACTAAGCAATTTACCGTTCTACCATAATCCAAATTTCGCGCTCGCCCGTGAATACGCCGTGCCGGGTTTTCCGCTAACGGTCATCTATTCCGCAAGCGGCGCGGAGCGCGCCCGATTGCTTGGCGAAGCCGATTGGACAAGTCCAGAAGCACGGCGCTTGATCGAGGCGCTAAAAACAGAGTAGCATATCCCATGCGTAGCTATTCTGAAATTTATGACATTGCCGCAAACCGCAAAGGCGGCCGCGATGAACTCGACGCTCTCATCGCAGAGCATAACGGGCACATTATTCCACCCAATCGCGATGATCGCTGGCTGTCTCAATGTACCAAATCCATATTTCAGGCTGGATTTAACTGGAAAGTCGTTGAGCATATGTGGGACGGGTTTGAGGAGGCCTTTTGGGGTTTTGACCTCAATAAATGCGCCGAGATTGATATTGAAGATTTGGAGCGCTTAACGGGTAATAAGAACATCGTGCGTAATAGCGGGAAAATTAAGACCGTTGCCGTGAATGCTCAGATGCTTTTGGATATGCGAACAGAGGATAAAAGCGCAGGGCAAGTCATTATGGCTTGGCCGGATGAAGATCACATTGGTCTGCTCGCACACTTACATAAACATGGATCACGTCTCGGCCCGCGCACAGCAGGCTACGCCCTGCGCTTTTGCGGGAAGCGTAATTACATTTTATCTAATGACGTTACCGCGGCGCTTATCCGCGAAGGCGTGATCGACAAAGAGCCGACCAGCAAAGGCGCAAAAAAAGCCGTGCAAGAGGCCTTTAATATTTGGGCGCAGCAATCTGGGCAAAGCCATAGCAAGATCAGCCGCACGCTGGCCTTTTCGGTAGGTGTGTAATTCGCCCGTAAATAATTTGTCACACATCGTGCATAATTACTGCTTTGCAAAAGTCATGTGACATGACAAAGCCCGCGCCATGAGCCGCGCCCCGCAAACCATACCGACAAATGATAGAGCCGCCATTTTAACAGCGATGAGCGCCTATGTAATATGGGGCTTTTTTCCGATATATTTTAAAATTATTGCCGCAGTGCCGGCAATGGAAATATTAGCCCACCGCATTGTCTGGGCACTTCCGCTTGGCGCGCTGATTATTGCTTATCGCAAACAATGGCCAGCTGTAAAAAAAGCCATCATCACGCCGCGTACTTTGATGTATTTGCTCCTGTCTTCATTTTTTGTTGGCTTAAATTGGGGCGTCTATATTTGGGCGGTTCAAATTGGCCAAATCATGCAGGCCAGTTTGGGATATTATATTAATCCGCTTATTTTCGTCCTCGTTGGCGTCTTTGTTTTTGCAGAAAAATTACGCGTTTTGCAGTTTATCGCGGTGGCTTTGGCGGCAATCGGGGTAGCCATCTTAACAGTGCAAAGCGGGCAAGTCCCTTGGATATCTCTTATCCTTGCAGGAAGCTGGACGATCTACGGCGTTATCAGAAAACAACTCGATGTTGGCGCGATGCCTGGATTGTTTATTGAAACGATTATTCTATGCCCCATGGCGATTGGGTATTTAATCTTTTTGACCCTGCAAGGCGAAATATCGCTCACGCCGTCCGATCCGTCTTTGGCGTTTTGGATATTTATGGCCGGGCCGCTTACCGTCTTGCCCCTTTTGGCTTTTGCCGTTGCAGCCAAGCGCCTGACATTGTCGCTGCTCGGGTTTTTGCAATTTATCGGGCCAACGCTACAATTTTTCTGCGCGCTCTATTACGGAGAGCCGCTCACCACAGCGCGGCTAATGTGTTTCATATTTATATGGAGCGCAGTGGTCGTCTTTTGTATCGGAGCGTGGAAAAAAGGCCGCGAGACCAGATTGCCGCGCCCAGCTTAACGCCTATTTATTCGGCTTAACTTGCCCGTCAACAACTACGCCCCACACGCCAATATTGGGCCAATCCGCGCCCGTCATGTCTAGCGGGTTTTGATCCAGCACCGTAAAATCTGCCCGCTTGCCAATCTCAATTGAACCCAACTCATCTTCCAGCCCCAGTGACCATGCAGCGTCGAGTGTCACGGCGCGTAATGCTTGCTGCGCGCTAAGGCGCTCGGACGGCGTAGACACGCTGCCTTGGCGCGTGGCGCGGGTCATGTGGACACTTGCCGCAAGAAGCGGCTGCGGCGGCGCGAGCGGAGCGTCACTATGCAACGTTGCCGGAAGCCCAGCCGTGGATGCGCTGGCCAGAGGCGTGATATATTTCACGCGCTCGCCAATCGCCTCTTCGTAATCTTGCCCCATATAATAAACATAATGGCTCGCTGCGGACAGACCGATATTTTCGCCGCGCGCCTGCTCGAAATGCTCTGGCCGTATGAGGCCCACATGTTCAATCACCATGCGCGGATTAGCAGTTTTGCGCGCTTCCCTTAATCCCGACCAAGCCGCAAGCGTTGCCGTCTGCGCGGCG
>CALKXN010000156.1 GCA_938003555.1 uncultured Robiginitomaculum sp.
CGCGGCGGAGCGGTTAAACATTTCCCAATCTGCGGTAAGCCGCCAAATCAGCGCATTGGAACAAAGCCTTTCGACGCCTGTGTTCCATCGTCATGCCCGCGGCCTAACGCTTACCGAGCAAGGACGTATTCTTTATGCCGCCGCCGATGAAATGGCCCACAGGGCCGCGCTTGCTGTGGCAACAGTCAAAGACAGCCGCGACAAACCCCAAGGCACATTGCGGGTGTCGACCCCAATTTCCCTAGGTTCAAATTGGCTTTGTGCTGTGCTTCCCGAATTTCTAAAAGCTTACCCGCTGATCAATGTCGAGCTATTACTCGAAGATGAAGAACATGATTTGGCGGCATTTGACGTTGACTGCGCGCTGCGTCCTTGGCCGAGTACGCAAGGCGATGTCATTGAACGGCGCCTCGGTACGATTTCCCAAAGCTTATATGCCTCTCAGACCTATCTTGCCCAGCGCGGCGCGCCGCGCTCTATTGAAGATTTAGATGATCACGATCTCATTGCCTTTGGCGACTTGACGCCGGGTCGCCTTAATAGTGCCAATTGGGTGCTTAACCTTGGACAAGCCGATGGCGCGAAACCGCGCAAGCCGATCCTGGCCGTAAACAACCTACACGGCATTATGCGCGCCGCAGAAGCCGGAATGGGGATTGTCGGCATCCCCGATTACATGACCGCGATGAGCCGCCGCCTTGTGCGCGTCCTGCCGCAGGTCACCGGAACGCCATTTGACGTTTATTTCGTCTACCCAGCAGAGCTTCGCGGCTCTGTTCGCGCCAAAGTGTTTCGCGACTTCCTCGTGCGCGTGAGTAAAACATGGCGACAGTCTCCGATTTAGCCCCAAGCTATGCATTAACGCATAGGAGCTGTGAGGTGATGGCTCTGCACTTTTATAATAAATTCGCTATTTAGTAATCATCGACACGAAACATCTCCCGTTAAGTGTTTGAACACCGCATACTTATTCCTCCCCGAATCGTATAGCGAAGACTTTGGCCCGACTTCTTAGGAAGATCGGGCCCTTTTTTTGGCAAAATATTAACATTGTTATCTCATTATATGAGGATTGATTGCAATTCAGGGGTTCCGCGTGGCAGATTCAATGTATGACAAAGCTCAGGCTCATGAGTTTCTACGCATTTTAGATGAAAACATCCCGCTTGGCGTAAGTATTATCGATCAAGAGATGAATTATCAATTCATCAGCCAACGCGTCTATGATGAGCTTGGTCTAACATCAGAGCAATTACGCGCTGGGGACCCCCTATCAAAATGCCATGCGCTTATGCTCGAAAGTGGCCAATTAACGCCCGAACTCATTGCCAAAAGTAGACTTACACCGAGTGAGCAGAAAAACCGTATTGCTTCAGGGAGAGAAATGGCCCCGGAAATTCTGCGTTTAGGAGATGGAACAGCTCATCGTTTTATTCGCAAAACTCTACCGGATGGACGCACTGTCTCAATCAGCGACGATGTTACAGAACTTGTTGACCTCAACGACATGCTTGATGAAGCGATGCGGATGGGCAAGGCTGGTTTTTGGAAATTCTCCTCGGTTACAAAAAAATATGATATTAGTAATACGCTTGTCGAAACTTTCCCGGCAGAAGCCATCGAGCGCTTTTACAAACACGGCATTCTAACGCTAATTCACGCCGATGACCGAGACGCCTTTAAGGCCTCCCTCAAAACACTCACCGCCCAGAATAATCACGCAGAAGTCAAACTGCGGACGGTTGCACATCCGGGTGAAACGCGTTGGTTTAAATTTATTTCCAAAGCAAACCGCGATGCGACAGGAAAATTATTGTCTATACGGGGCTTGATGCAAGACATCACCAAAGACCGTGAAATTGCAAAAGAACTTGAGCGCGCAAAAGATGAAGCCATTGCAGCGTCTATCGCCAAGTCTGAGTTTTTGGCCAATATGAGTCACGAAATTCGCACGCCAATGAATGGCGTTCTGGGGATGGCTGAACTGCTTGAGCAAACAGACATTACAGACCGGCAGAAAGATTACATCAAGGTCATTACGAACTCCAGCCAATCCCTTTTGACCATAATTAATGACATTTTGGACTTTTCGAAGATCGAGGCCGGAGCCTTTGAACTTGACCCCATGCCGTTTAACCTTCGTGATGCAATTGATGATGTCATGTCTTTGGTCTCCTCGAAAGCATTGGAAAAAGGGCTGGAATTAATTGTTAATTACGCGCCGTCAGTTCCGCGTCACTTTGTTGGCGATCCGGGACGCATTCGCCAAGTCGTTACAAACCTGTTGGGCAATGCGATAAAATTCACCGAAGAAGGCCATGTTCTTCTCAATGTCTCGTCCGATATCGGGCCGAATGGCATTGCAGCGGTTCGCATTGAAGTAAAAGATACCGGCATCGGTATTGAGTCTGAAAAATTAGAGTCAGTCTTTGATAAATTCACACAGGCGGATAATTCTACGACACGCGTATATGGCGGCACGGGATTAGGCCTGTCCATATCCCGCCGCATTGTGAGTTTAATGGACGGTCAAATGTGGGTTGAATCCGTATTTGGCGAGGGCTCTACATTCATATTTGAAATGCAACTGCCCATAGATACAGAGGCCAAAGATGTCGTCCGTGACATTGCTCCCCTGGCCAATAAGCGTGTCTTAATCGTCGATGACATCGAAATTAATCAGGAAATTTTGATGGAGCGCTGTGCAAGTTGGAACATGTTACCCTTTGCTGTCGCAGATGGTGTTGAGGCGCTTATCGAATTAAAACGTGCGGCGACAGAGGGGCAGACATATGATTTTATAATCCTAGACTACCTCATGCCGGGCATGAATGGGCAAGAACTGGCTGCTGTCATTCGTTCCAATGATAGCATTTCCGGCGTTCCAACGGTCATGCTGTCATCATGCGATCAACCCGTAAGCAGCGCGGAATTAAACACAATCGGCATTTCTCAATATTTAGTCAAACCTGTTCGCGAAAACCGCTTACTAGATGCCATGTGCAAAGAACTTGTCTCGAATGAGTGTCATAAACCAACCACAGCAAGTCCTGACATTGAAATCCTAAATCCGAATATCGGTCAGCCCGTAAGCCACACTCCGACAACACCGTCTGAAGTCTCAGATACGCTTCAAGAAATTGATAACATTCTTCAGGCTGTAGCCGTGCCGGAGCCATTGCCTGTCGCCAAATCTGTTCACAAACAAACGGCAGCGGC
Source organism: uncultured Robiginitomaculum sp. (assembly GCA_938003555.1). Lineage (GTDB taxonomy): Bacteria > Pseudomonadota > Alphaproteobacteria > Caulobacterales > Maricaulaceae > Robiginitomaculum. The sequence goes on from CALKXN010000156.1 coordinate 3,220, forward strand.
CCCTGCTCTTGCCTCTGCCCCTGCGCCAGCACAGACCCCTGCTCCCGCGCCGGCCCAAGCGGAGCAAAGCCAAACGGCACAGCACAACATCAAGATTCTTGTCGCCGAAGACTTCCCGCTTAATCAAGATGTCGTGCGTCTCATGCTTCAAGATACCGTCTATGAACCAGTTTTTGGCAATAATGGCCAAGAGGCTGTAGGCCTGTTCAAAGAAACGCCGGAGGCGTTCCAAGCTGTGCTTATGGATATTTCCATGCCCGTCATGGATGGATATGAAGCCGCCGAGACCATTCACGCCTATCAAAAATTGATCGGCCAGCCCCTTATTCCAATCATTGCCTTAACAGGACATGCCTTAAAACACGATCGTGAGAAATGTCTGGACGCTTCAATGTGTGACTACCTGACCAAACCAGTTAAACAGAATATGCTGATTAACTCGCTTAATAAATGGGTATTAGGCACTGCCGAAGCCGCTAAACGCGCTTAGGGTCGGCACGCGCCGTACTCAGCCTCAAGGCTATTTTCGTGTAAAGTCACGCATGACGCAGCATTGACGTTATCTTTGCACTTACGCGCGCCTTAAATTAAGGGATTTCAAGACGCTTAGATTTTCACCTTAAAGGATCATCTTCGCAGGCATATTTAAAAGCTTTTCCATTAAGGTCTTTCTTGTAAATTGAAACTATGAGTTGTCTATGTTTGAAATAAGAAGGGTCACAAAAGTTATTTTAACCATTGCAGCTATTGTCATATTATTATGGCGAGCAATAGTGATGGTAAGTTTAGCATATGCTGGCGACGAAACCGCACTCTTAGCGTTCCCCTTCACCGTTATTTTTCCAGTTATACTGATCCTCATTTTGTTAAATATGAAGCCCGCTAAAACGCATGAAGGCATCTTGATGAGATTTGGAACGCTCATACATTTATTGCTTATTGTTAGCGTCCCGAACATCGCTTTATATTTGACCCTTGGGTTTCCTTTTGTATTCTTGAGTGTGGAGTTGTTTGAGACACGATTGCCAAAACGGGTGGCAAAGCCTCTCTCCAAATTGGTAATAGCATGATAGATGTTGAGATTCCGGTTGGATGGATTTGGCTTTTAAGATGGATGCTGTTTTTAGCCCCATTATTCGCCGTTATGATTTTAGGCTGGAAGCGGCGCAGCAGTTATAGAACACTTGTCGGAACGCTCTTCGCATTTCTATATGGTGTTGGCACGATCTTCATGACTCACCAAATCGCTATGTATTTTGGGTGGTGGTCCTATGG
>CALKXN010000157.1 GCA_938003555.1 uncultured Robiginitomaculum sp.
ATCAATGGTGATATTATTATCATCCCACATTACGATCAATTTATTAAGCTTAAGATGCCCGGCCATGCTGATCGCTTCTTGGCTAATACCTTCCATAAGGCAGCCATCACCCGCGATCACATATGTATAGTGGTCGACAACATCATCACCATATTTCGCGTTCATATGGCGCTCAGCCAGCGCAAAGCCCACCGCATTTGCGATACCTTGGCCGAGCGGCCCTGTTGTTGTTTCTACGCCGGATGTATGACCATATTCGGGATGGCCCGCCGTATTTGACCCGATTTGGCGAAAATTCTTAATCTGATCCAAAGTCACATCTTTATAACCTGTCAAATGCAGCAAGCTATAAATCAGCATAGAGCCGTGGCCCGCCGACAGGATAAAACGATCGCGATCAGCCCAATCAGGGCGGCGCGGATCGAACTTCATGAATTTATCAAATAGCACAGTCGCGACATCGGCCATACCCATGGGCATGCCGGGGTGACCAGAATTGGCGGCTTGGACGGCGTCCATAGACAGGGCGCGAATGGCATTGGCCATTTCTGTGTGGGTAATCTTGCTCATAATAATATGTCCGGGATTAGGGCTGAATCAATTGGACTAGCCAATAGCGCGGAAAGTTCATTTGCACACGCGCGAATGTCAAAAAACAAGGGTTTTAAGCGTGCTAGCTGTGGAAAAGCCTTATTTTTAGCCCAATCCAAAGGCGAGCGCGGTGTGATAAGTCACCAACGAGGCCAAATAAGCAAGCACAAACAAATAGGCAAAGGCGATAAAGGGCCATTTCCAGCTATTGGTTTCTTTCTTGATAATCGCAAATGTCGACAGACATTGCGGCGCGAATACAAACCACGCAAGGAAGGCCAGAGCCGTCGCCAGCGACCAATCCGCCGCAAGCAATCCACCCAGTTGTCCGTCAATTTGGTCTTCATCCAGCGCGTAAAGCGTCCCGAGCGTCCCAACCGCAACTTCGCGTGCGGCCATAGACGGGATAAGCGAGAACACGATTTCAGTGTTAAATCCGATGGGCGTGAATATTGGCTCTAAAAAGCTCCCGATCTTGCCGGCAAATGTACCCTCAAATCCCATATCGCGGTTTGGATAAGTCCCAAGGAACCACACAATGATTGACGCCGGCAGAATGATGCGCCCTGCCCGATTCACGAAAATCATCGCGCGGTCCCACAAGCCGCGTAGATAGTCTTTGAACACCGGCGTCTTATAGCTGGGCAGCTCAATCAGCAGAGAGCTTTTCTCGCCGCGCGCCAAAATGCGCTTAAATATAAATGCCATCATCATCGCAAAGACGATGCCAACAATCACAAGCCCAAACAGCACCAGACCTTGATTATTAAATATGCCAACTTTTTTGGCTGGAATAAACGCTCCGACTATCAAGAGATATACCGGCCAGCGCGCCGCGCATGTCATGAGCGGCGCAATCATGATCGTCGTAAGGCGGTCTTTCTCATTCTCAATTGTGCGCGCGGCCATAACGCCAGGGATAGCGCAGGCAAAGGAAGACAGTAGCGGGATAAAGGCCCGCCCATTCAGCCCGACCTTCGCCATAAGGCTATCGACCAAAAACGCCGCCCGCGCCATATATCCCGATGCCTCAAGCAGTAAGATAAAGGCAAATAGAATCACGATTTGCGGCAAGAACACCAAGACGCTGCCCACACCTGCAATCATCCCGTCCGACACAAGCGAGCGCACCCACCCCTCCGGTAGAATGGAGCCCACCATGGCCGACAGGCCTTCAAACCCGCTCTCAATCAAGCCAATCGCCGGAGCCGACCAAGAATAGACGGCTTGGAACATAAAGAACAATATACCGAACAGAATGACTACGCCCAAAACAGGATGAAGTACGAATTTATCAATGCGCTGCGTAAAGGTTTGCGCGGCTAGAATGCGGCTAACGCATCCGCGCGTAATTGTGCGCGCGCGCGCTTGGAGCTCTTTAAGCTCGCCTGGCTCCGGCGCAGGCGCGGCAGCGAAATCGCCCGCGACATCGCCTGTCCATTCTTCAAGGTAATCAATCAAATGGGCGCGGCCACTGGCGCGCACCGCCACACAGGACAGCACCGGAATACCGATTTGGGCAGAAAGCTGCGCGACATCAATCTCAATCCCATCGCGCGCCGCCATATCCATCATATTGAGTACAAGCACTAGCGGCAGGCCATAATTCTTGGCCTGCAGCACATTGTGTAAATGTGTCGTAATATGCGAGGCATCCATCATAAAGACGATGGCGTCAGGCGCGCGCTCCCCGTCCAGATTACCGCGCACGGCGTCAATGGCGACGCGCTCGTCCATACTATGCCCGCAATCGCCGTAAACACCGGGCAGATCAAGCAGCTCTATCTGACGCCCTGAGGGAAGCGCAAATTGTCCCTTGCGATATTCTACCGTGACGCCGGGGTAATTGGCCACTTTGGCCCGCCCGCCGGTCAGCGCGTTAAACAGAGAGGTCTTACCGCAATTGGGCGCGCCGAGTAATGCAAGACGCACAGGACGCGTTTGAACCGCCGCGTCCATTAAATCACACTCACATGCACACAGGAGGCCTCACGGCGGCGCAGCGCAATCAGCGCCCCGTTCAGGCGGACTGACATCGGGTTGCGCCCAAACAATCCAAAATGCAGTGCCTCAACCTCGTCACCTTCGGCAAAGCCAATCTCGCGTAAGCGCATCACCACATCATTATCGCCGGACGTAATGT
>CALKXN010000158.1 GCA_938003555.1 uncultured Robiginitomaculum sp.
CCATTCCGGAAATCATGATGAAAGGGGCCTATGCGCGCCTTAGCAGTGCAAGCACACTGATAAATACGTTCTCTGCGCCGCGTATGATTACCGCAGATAATCAAACGATTGTACGCTCTTCGCCTGATTTGGCCTATTCCATTTGTTTGATTGATGTAAGCGAGGACGGACATTTCCGTGTGGGCGGCGGATATACAGAGGGTTATGGGTCGCTGACGATTTTTGATATGAACACGGATGCGGTCTATATCTCAGATCTTTCAAAACCGGATGCAAATGGCCAATCCGTTATGGTTGGATTCAAAGGCATATATTTAAAAGACGGAAAAGGCGTTGCTCTTATTCGGCGATATGCTCCGACAAAAGCCGCATTTGAGGCCGCAAAGATTGCGGCGCGTGGTGACATTTGCGAGCCATTTTTTAATGACTCAGAGTAATTATATTTAAGTTAGGGGTACATAATCACCATCTCGTCTTCACCCCGTGATTACCTCCACAATTTGAGAACGGGCCTTCGCACGCGCTTCGTGTCCGGCCCAGTCACAAAATTCATATTTGAATTTATATCTTTTGGCGTGAAGCAGGCTTGGGCCTGTTTATTTGGTGGATTGATGCTTGCGCTCCTGCTCGGGACATTTCTATTTTATCCCGAAGGCGCGAGGCTGGCGCGCTATGATTTTATCACCTTGATGGCGGTGATGATCCAAATTCTATTATTGCTCACGAAACTGGAGAGCTTTGAAGAGTTTAAAGTGATTCTGGCATTCCATATTATTGGGACGGTGATGGAGATATTTAAAACCTATGCCGGCTCATGGGTTTACCCCGAAGTGAGCGTTTTACGGATTATGGGCGTGCCGCTGTTTAGTGGATTTATGTATGCTTGCGTGGGAAGTTACATTGCGCGGGTCTGGCGGATATTTAATTTTGAATTTACCCGCTTTCCACCACTGAAATGGCAGGCGCTACTGGCTGTTTTAGTCTATGTGAATTTTTTCACCCATCATTACGTCCCGGATATTCGGTGGGGATTATTTGCCTTATCCGCGCTGCTCTACGGCCCTGCGCTTATCTGGTTTAAACCGGATGAAGAGCACCGCTTTATGCCTTTGATAATAGGGCTTTTATTGGTTGCGGTATTTATTTGGTTTGCGGAGAATATTGCGACTTTTTCCAAAGCGTGGCTCTATCCTGGGCAAGAGGCGGGGTGGCATATGGTGTCGCTGGCCAAGCTGGGGTCGTGGTATTTATTGATGATCATTAGCTTTGTTTTGGTGGCCTATATCCACCGCCCGATTACGGCGCGTAAATCGTATAAGTGACGTCGGCAGATAAGATACCCGTCCCCATGGACAGGTCATAATTATTGCCATTTACGGGCGCGCCGCGCAGGCGATATATGCTGGCAAAACCGGCAGATTGCCCGGCTATATTCCCGCGGGTACGCGCGGTGCGGCGACCCCCATCAAAAACTTTAGTCGGCCCGGCGCTTATATCATTGAGGGTGTTATTTTGCCCCGCACGTCCGAGCACAATACCGGAGCCGCCGACAGAGGGGTTTTGAGCGAGCTGCCCAATAGACCCACTTGCGGGCGTACGGACAACAAATCGATAGCTAATATTGCTGTAATCCAGCGCGCCGAAATCTCCTGTTGCGGAGAGGTTTCCCGCTTGAGCATAAATGTCGAACGCTGTATTTGACGTTACGAAAAACCACGCAAAACGTACTTGGTTCCCCAGAAGGTCAATGTCCGTATCATCATCTATGCCAAAGGCGGTGTAGCTGTCATTTGCGTCCAGCATTTGAAATGACGGATCATTATTATAGGTGCCGCCAAAGGTTTGCCCCGTGATTTGGAACGGCCAGCCGCCACTATCGCCATTGCTTACGGGATCAAAGGGGAAATTGACCGCCACGCCGTCACCGGCAATAATGTCATTACCTGCGCTCCCTGAAGACACATTATCCAGAAGAACAAAGTCATGAGCGAGGGGCGCGGTCCAGTTATTTTCGTAAAAATCATCTGCGGACCAGACAACAACCACTTTGCCTGCGCGAATAAAGGGACGGTCAATCGCCGAAGCTGCGGCGTAAACCGCGCCGCCAAGCACCGCGATGGTTGCCGCTGCGCGTAAAACGAACTCGAAACTTCCCCGTACCATCCGTCTACTAGAGGCAAACAGGGTTAAATTAGCGTTTATTTATCCATCTTAGGCAACGTCCGCGACGGGTGGAGGCCGTCGACATATCCCATAAAGGGCGGATAGATATTATAGCCGATCAGTTCTTGCGCGCGTTTGGGCAGCTGTGCGGCTTTCTCTGGTGGCACAGCGAGAAGCATATTCTCTAATTGCCGCGTCCAACCGACACTATATTGCGGCGTGATAATGAGGCGCGAGGCATCGGAATTATTGGCGCCGCCCCGATGCCAAAGCGTCCCTTTGGCCAGCATCAGCGAGCCGGCGGGCATGGCTGCGGTGAAGATATCAAGGCCGTTCTCGCCGTCATTTGTGCTTTTGGCCGCCTTATCAAAATGAGCCGCCTCGATATGATTTTGCGGCAACTCATCACCCCATAAATGCGAGCCGCGAATAAACTGCGTTGCGCCGTTTTCTTCGGTCGTGTCGTCAATCGCCCAAAAGGCTGAGACCGACCAACTGTCGCGCGGACGCGGGGCCGTGATATGGCCTTCGTCAAAATGCCAAGGCTGCACGCTCTCGCCCGGCGATATATCAATTGCAACATAGGTTGAGAGTTGCATGGACGGCCCCAAAAGGTGCTCGGTGAAAGCCATCGTTAAGGGGTGCAGGGCCAAATCCGTAAATATGGGATGTTTCGCCAGCAGGGAGTAAACGCGCTGCGTTTTATGGCCCTCAAATTCATTGCGGCCATAATGATTTAAATGCGGCTTTAGGGCCGTTCTGATGTCCGAAAGCGCGTCGGGGGATAAGAGGTTCTCAAAAACAACAAAGCCCTCACGATCATATGTCGTCAGGACCTCGTTAAATGCATTATGTGATACGGGGTTTTGATAATCAGCCATAAGGCAGCTTAATCATGACCCTGATGCGGTCAAGCCTACTCGTCTTCGAACCAATAGGGCAGGCGACTGCGATCACCTGTATGGATCTCGTTGAGGGTTTTACTCTCATAGAGACGTCCGCCAATCATGACATGTTCAACTTGATCGGTTTGGCGAATATCCTCTAGCGGATTGCCCGACAGAATAATTAAATCTGCAAGCTTTCCGTCTTCGAGTGAGCCGAGATCATCATCATAGCCAAGGAATTTCGCCGGATTGATTGTCGCGGTTTTCAGCGCCTGAACGGGGCTCATGCCGCCGCGCGAAAATGACCAAATTTCCCAATGGGCGGCCAGACCTTCGCGCTGTCCATGCGCGCCAATATTCACCAGTACCCCGGCTTC
>CALKXN010000159.1 GCA_938003555.1 uncultured Robiginitomaculum sp.
GCCCATGAAGGCATGCAGCCCGTTATCGAAGCCATTAAAGAGCTTGCCGAAAAAGCCGGTAAGCCGGCTTGGGACTGGAAAGCTGCTGATACGAAATCTGAAAAAGCTGCGGTTAAAAAGGCGGCTGAAAAAGGCGTTAAAGACGCTTATAAGCTTAAAGATAAAATGGATCGCCAAGCGAAGCTCGCGGAAGTTAAAGACGCCGCCCGCGCGCAGTTGGTTGATATCGATGACGGCATGGACGGATCAGTTTTTGACGATAGCTTTAAAGCGCTTGAATCTGCTGTTGTTCGTACGTCTGTAATCAAAACAGGTAAGCGTATTGATGGCCGTAAGCTTGATGAAGTGCGCCAGATCGTTTCCGAAGCTGGCTTCTTGCCCCGCACACATGGCTCTGCTTTGTTTACGCGCGGCGAAACGCAAGCTTTATGTGTTGCGACGCTTGGTACATCTGATGATGAACAGTTCATTGATCAGCTGACTGGCACGATCAAAAACAAGTTCCTTCTTCACTATAACTTCCCTCCATATTCTGTTGGCGAAACAGGCCGTATGGGCGGAACATCACGCCGCGAAACAGGTCACGGTAAGCTCGCATGGCGCGCGCTTCAAGCTGTCCTGCCAAGCGCTGAGGACTTCCCTTATACAATCCGTCTGGTTTCCGAGATCATGGAATCAAACGGTTCATCATCAATGGCAACAGTCTGTGGCTGCGCGCTCGCGATGATGGACGCAGGCGTTCCGCTGAAACGTCCTGTCTCTGGTATTGCGATGGGTCTTATCAAAGAAGGCGACGGCGTTGCTGTTCTGTCTGATATCCTTGGCGACGAAGATTTCTTGGGTGACATGGACTTTAAAGTGGCCGGTACATCCGAAGGGATTACATCACTGCAAATGGACATCAAGATCGCGGGTATCACGCGTGAAATCATGGAAAAAGCTCTGGAGCAGGCAAAAGCTGGCCGGAACCACATCCTTGGCGAGATGAACAAATCTTTGACTGAAGCACGCTCAGAAGTCGGTGAATTTGCACCGCGCATTGAAACGATGAAAATCCCGGTCGATAAGATCCGCGACGTCATCGGTACGGGCGGTAAAGTCATCCGCGAAATCGTTGAAGTCACGGGCGCGCGCGTCAATGTCGAAGACGATGGCACAATCAAAATCGCATCCAGCGATGCGGCTTCTATTACAGCGGCCAAAGATTGGATCCACGGCCTAACAGCTGAGCCGGAAACCGGCGCGATTTACAAAGGTAAAGTCGTGAAGGTTATGGACTTCGGTGCATTCGTGAACTTCTTTGGTAAGAAAGACGGCCTCGTGCATGTCTCTCAGATCAAGCCTGAGCGCGTTAATCACCCGTCTGACCATGTTTCCGAAGGCGACGAAGTCTATGTCAAATTGATGGGCTTTGATAATCGCGGTAAAGTGCGTCTGTCCATGAAGGTTGTTGACCAATCGACAGGTTTAGAGCTGGCAGAAGACGCCCCGAAATCCGACGAAGGCGATGAGAGCACAGGCGAGAAGCCCAAGCGCAAACGCCGCGGCGGTAAGAAAAAATCGAACGAAGAGGAATAGCGTTTAAAATCGATCCATTGAATCGATTTAGTTGCTCCCCGAAATCGCCCCCGATTTCGGCCATATAACTCAAACTAGAAAGCCCGCCGAATTCCGGCGGGTTTTTTCGTTTATGCTGTCAATACTCTGACGAAACCTAAATGCTAATCTAATCTTGTAGCGGCGACGTCTGGACACAATATCATAATCGAGTTCTATGAGGTGAATGATGACAAGTTTTCGACGCGTTCAAATTTTAAGTGCGATTGCCGTGTGCGTAACTCTAATACTGTGCGGGTACTTAGGTTCACTGAAGCACGCCGACAAAGAGTCCTGTTCTGTATACGAGGCCTTTTTCGATGATTTGAAAGCCGACGATTATTACGAAAGCTCTCATATCTTTAATTCAACAACTATATATTTTGGTGAAAGTACACTTAGTTCTAAACATACTGTGTGGACATTTCGGAAGCAAACAGACGAAACCGAGATGGTGACAAATGGCCTAGGCATGAATTATGAGCGAAATGTCACTGAAGAGTTTGAATATGATATCTCCGAATTTTTTCTAGGTTTTATCTCGCCTGAGGTGAAAGTGATAAAGGGATGTTTCAAAGGAGTTGCAGATCAACCAAAGTTTTCAAATTTGTCATTCGAAGAGCTTACATCGAAAAAAGGAACTGAAATAATACATAAATGGATTTTTTCTCAACCTATGTTTTCGGTAGATGGTCGTACAGCCCTACTTTACAATGAGGTCGTTTGTGGCGGTTTATGCGGCGGGGGTTCGTTCGCCCTTTTTGAAAAAAAAGACGGGTCTTGGGTGCTTGTCGGACAACATATTATTTGGGTATCGTAGACAGATTAAAAGGTTTTCTTAGATTTAGATATTGTATCATTTATTTAAGACTTATCGTCAGCCTTACATTTGCTGCAAAAAATTTTTCGAATTTTCCTGAAACATGCTAGGTATCCACAAGTTCGGCGAAATGCGCCGGGCGGGGCGTGTCACATTCTATTCTGCCGGGTTGTGCAGAGCTATCGACATAGGGGAAGATAATATGACCGATGAAAAACAAGCTGCAGCAGCTGATGTCACCAAGGCGTGGCAAGCTTCGCAGGACCAAAAGAACAAAGCCAAAAAACTTCGCATGTTTGCCATCATCTCATGGGTGATTGCCATCGGTACAGAAATCGCGGCGATTATTCTCATTCTTAAAAATACATTCGATCAGGGCGGTTTGGCTCTGATGATTGGCCTATTGGTCGTTATCGCCATTTTCGCAATTGCCGGCAGCATCCTGTGGAAAAAAGCCAATCGCCATGATCCGGCGAGCCGCGAGGATAAAGTCAAATTCTTTGTCCAAAATCAGCTTGGCGCGATTATCACGTTGATTGCATTCCTTCCGCTGCTTGCCATGATCTTCTTGGATAAGGACATGGACCCTAAAACGAAAAAAGTCGCGGGCGGTATTGGCGTCGCTCTAGCCGCTGTGGCGACATTCGTATTTGGAGCGGATTATAACCCCGCCTCGACTGAACAATATACCCAAGACATGAATGCGTGCGCGGCGCAGATTAAAGCCAAGCAGCCGACAACAGCGTGTTCCCCCGCAGTTGCTGAGCAGGCGCAGAATATTGTTGAAGACTCCGAAGCGGTCGCAGCAGCCACTCGGGACGCAGATAACCCCAATGGCCGTGATGTCGTCTATTGGATTGCGCCAAAGAACGGCGCGGCTAAATCTGACTCGAAATTGGTTTTCCATCTGTGCGAAAATGTTAGCACGCTTCGCGGTAAAACCGTCAATAGCGGTACAGTCACAGAGGCTTATTCTCAGAATGCTGTACGCCTTACAAAACAGATTAAAATGGAACAACGTCAGTGCGGATTTGCGCCGGCGGAGTAAGGTTTTGGTGACTAAATACCTGTAATTTTTATGTATAGAGCCCGCCTTATGGCGGGTTTTTTATGGCCTATCCTTAGCCTGTTGCTCCCCCAAATTTGAGAGACGAGTGCTGTACTTAGCCGTATATAGAGATATTCGAGTTTTACTTGCGATAACCTTATTTGAAATTCGCATTTGAAATGGCAATGGTGACTTGTATGATGCGCCTCATACGGGTGATTCCTTACACTTACACTTTAGAGCTTTTATGGCGATTATACAGGCAGAGAAAAACGAATATTTTGACCAAGATGATACGCTTGAACGCGTCTTGGAAAGTCTTCCCATTGCCGTTGTGACCTTCAAAGCTGGCGCGCTGCTTGCTGCAAATGAAAGCTTCCACCAATATATTGGCCCGGAAGCTTCCGCCATTTTAAAGCCTGGCCTGAAATTAAGAGATTATGTGGCGGCAACATATGCGCTTAATGAGGGGTTTAAAACAGATAATGCCGTCGTCGATAGCAAACTTGCTGAGGAGCTATACAAAACTGATAAAGAAGGATGGATACGCGAGCGCTTAAAAATATATCATACCGATAGCGTGTTTGATGAGTATGATGATGATGCGGGGTGGTGGCATTCCATCCATAAATATTACCCCAAAGACGATACATATATTGGCATTCGGATTGATATTAATGAGCTGAAAACCGCTCAGGAAAAAGCCGTTATTGCATCCCAAGCCAAGTCAGAATTTTTAGCCAATATGAGCCATGAAATTAGAACGCCGATGAATGGTGTTGTGGGTATGGCCCAAGTGCTGCAGGGTACGGAGCTTACGGACCGTCAAAACGAATGCGTAGAAGTGAT
>CALKXN010000160.1 GCA_938003555.1 uncultured Robiginitomaculum sp.
CGCAGGCAGGGATCTTTTGCAAAGCTGCTGCGCCGCCGCAGGAGCATATCATTCGATAGGCGCGGAAATTACGCTCACTTACAATATCTTACGGATCACGGAATAGATCCCTGCCTGCGCAGGGATGAGCGGGTATGGTAGGGTGCAAAAGACGTCGAGAGGATCATGGGCGAGAGAGCCGCCAAAATATATATCCCCGTTTAAAACAGGGAAACTCCGATTCCCAAAGCGGCGCATAGGCGGCCAAGGCGACCCAGGGTCGGGACCGCTCCGGCGGCCCGGTCGAAGGGCGAGGTCGGTTTACACGCCCCAATATTGCTTAACCCACGAATGCAGCCTCAACCTCCTCCACAACTCCCATCAACCGCCGCAAATCATCCTCGCGCGAGAGGCTGTGATCGCCGCCTTTGACAAGTGTGTAGGTAATGTCTTCGCTCTCAATAAGATCAAATAATTTGCGGCTATGCTCCGGCGGGACGGGGATGTCATCTGCGCCTTGCAGGATTCGGACAGGGCCGTGGAATGGGATGGGGGCGTCCATGATTTGGCTTTTGCGGCCATCGAGGATGAGGTCGCGGGAAATCTCATAGGGCTCGCCGTAATCGCTAGGTTCTAGATAAAGCCCTTCGTCTATGATCTGCGCGCGGATAGTATCATCAAATCGCGCCCACATCAGTTTTTCGGTAAAGTCCGGGGCGGGCGCAATCAGGATGAGGCCTTTTACACGTTCCGGGCGGGCTACAGCTGCGCGCAGGGCGGTCCACGCCCCCATGGATGAGCCGATAATGACTTGCGGGCCAGTGGTTCGCGTATCGAGCATATGAAGCGTATCATTTGTCCATTGACTAATCGTGCCATCGCGAAAGCGGCCTTCGCTTTCGCCGTGGCCGAAATAATCAAAACGCAAATAGGAACTCCCGCGGCCGTCCGCCCAATCGTGCAAGGTGGTGGCTTTGCCGCCCTCCATGTCGGACTTCAAACCGCCGCACCATATATAGCCGAGAGGGCCATTTCCGGCGCTTTGTTTATAGGCGAGCTTGTGCCCATCGGGACTGTCGGAGAATTTTAATTCGGGCATGGCGCTCTCATCACTGGAAATAAACATCTAGTCGCTATATGGCGTAGCCATGAAAGTCCTTCAAGTTGTTCCTGAAATGTCTGCCGGCGGCGTCGAGCGCACGACGATCGAAATCGCGCAGGCTTTAACCGATGCAGGATATGAAGCCCATATCGCCAGCGCCGGCGGGCGATTGGAAGATGAACTGGCGGCGGCGGGCGGCATTTTGCACCGCATGGCCGTCGATCGTAAAAACCCGCTTACGGTTTGGCGCAATGGGGCAAAACTGGGTAGACTGATCGATGATCTGGGCATCGACATTGTCCATGCGCGCAGCCGCGCTCCGGCGCTATCCTGCGAGCGCGCCGTCAAAAACCGGGCCGTAAAATATGTCACGACCTATCACGGCATATACAACGCCAAGTCCAAGCTGAAAGGCTGGTATAATGCAGGCATGACGCGCAGCGACGCGATCATTGCCAATTCCGAATTTACCCGCGACCATATTGTGAAAACCCACGGCACGGACGCGGCGCGCATTACGGTTATTCCGCGCGGCGTGGACATGGCGCGCTTTGACCTAAAGGCCGTTTCAAAAGCGCAAACCTCAGAGCAGCGCAAAATGTGGGACGTGCCGGGCCTCAGCCCCTGCGTGCTTCTGCCCGGGCGGCTTACGGCGTGGAAAGGTCAAGAGGTCGCGATACGCGCCCTACCCGCCTTTGATGACGCCGTGCTCGTCTTATTGGGTGATGCCCAAGGGCGCGAAGATTATGTCGCCAAGCTATGGGAATTAGCGCGAGAGCTTGGCGTTGAATCGCGCTTGCGTATCCCGGGTCATAGCGCGGATATGGCCAGCGCTTACGCCGCAAGTGATGTCGTTTTGTCCTGCTCTACCGATCCCGAAGCCTTTGGCCGCGTCGCGGCTGAAGCGCAGGCTATGGGCAAATGGATCATTGCCAGCGACCATGGCGGCGCGCGTGAGACGGTTATTGACGGCGTCAGCGGCGCGCGCGTGCCCCCCGGAGATGCTGAAGCCTTAAGCGCCGCGCTTAACGCCGGGCCAAACGCTGCCTTCTCCCAAGCTAAGTCTCGCGCCCACATTGCAGAAAAATTCTCGGATAGCGCGATGAAAGCCTCTGTGTTGCAGCTTTACGACACTCTGTTGCGAAAAGCGCCGCAATAAGGGGTTTACCGCTTGTATTCGCGTCGATTGGCGTCATATAGCGCTATGTGCTATACAGCACGTTGTTACGAAGCCATTTTGGAGATTTACATATAGCTAGACGACCCCTCGCCGCCCCGCCGTCCCGTAAGGGCCCGCGGATTAATTCCGATATCGACAACCCTCGTGTCCTCCTGATTATGGAAGACGGCGAGAAGAAAGGTGAAGTCCCTATCGCAGAAGCCCTAAATGCTGCGCGTAGCGCTGGGCTTGATCTGGTTGAAGTCGGTCCGAACCCCAAGCTCCCTGTGGTAAAAATTCTCGATTACGGTAAAGTCCGTTTCGAAAATCAAAAGAAAAAAGCGGCTTCGAAAAAGCGTCAAAAAACGCAAGAGCTCAAAGAAATCAAAATGCGTCCGAATATCGACACGCATGATTATGAGGTCAAAAGCCGCGCGATACGCAAATTCTTGGAACGCGGGGATAAGGTCAAAGTGACCATTCGCTTCCGGGGCCGCGAAATGGCCCATATGGACCGCGGAATCGCTTTGCTAAATCGCGTCAAAGAAGATTTCGATGACATTATGAAAGTCGAATTTCAGCCTAAAACTGAAGGCCGCTTGATGACCATGGTTATCGCGCCGAAATAGGTGTGATCGAATTTAGTTTTATAAGGCTCCGCTGCGGCGGGGCCTTTTTTGTTTTTTATTGAGACGAAACTCCCGATATGCGGCCCTCTCCCTGATGGGAGAAGACCGATGAATTGCGACGTCGGTTTTATATTACTCATGCCCCCAACTCGCCTTAGGCACGTCTATCTCTTCGGACAAATCGAACTCAACTCGGAACAGGCGTATCTTTGGCTCAACTTTGTAGGGCCGCGTCATTTCATAGGTCAGTGTGTCGTCGCCAAAATAAAACGCCCAAACATTTGTCGTGGACACTTCAAGTCCCGTCTGATTGAACATATCAATTGAGAATTGATCGACGGGAAAATCTTGGCGCATTGCGCTACCGGGATTGTCCGTATCGCCGCCATATTGCGTGACCTTATCCTCAACGCCGTCCTCGTGGCGATGATCATGTTTCAGGCGCATGCCCTGCCCCGTATCAGTGATGACCCAAGTGCGAGAGCGATCATCATCGACGTTGAAACTGATTTTCACTTCATCATCACTGCACTCGCGCATATGCATCACCATAGGCAGTCCGGCCATATCAGCATCAGCGGCATCAGTTGAAATCAACTTCCCTGCATAGGCTTTGCCGCAATGCTCTTGCAGATTGTCCATAAAAGCCTCTTGCGGGTTATCCGCTTGGCTGCACGCCGTGACCGCTAAAGCGCTTAGTCCCAAAATAATATATCGCATAATGTCTCCATGGGGTGTGATAATCGCGCTTCACCACTTGGCGCGGCGACGCTTCCCCGTTAGGACTGTGTTAACACATTTATAAAGGCTTGCCATGCTTCGCGTTTTAATTTTTGCCGCTTCTATCTCGCTGATCCCGTCTCAGGCCTTTGCTCAAGATGCCCCCGCATATCAATTACTCGGATCTTTGATCGATGATATGGCGCAAGCCGATAAAGCCAATGATCCCATCTCCGCAGGATTTGACGGGGATAAAAATGCACGCCGCATTTTGCCGGATGTCTCGCCGGAAATGGGCCGTAAAATTTCGCAGGCCGATGAGACCTTTCGCGCGCGCTGGCAATCTATCCCGACGGCGACATTATCCGAAGACGACAAGTTAAACCACGCCCTGCTCGGCTGGACATTATCGCAAAAAGCCTTGATTGGCCCCGTCGATAATTCACGCATCCCGTTCACCAATGATAGCGGATTTTACAACAACATCACATATACGGTGCGCAATACACGCTTTGACAGCGCGCAAG
>CALKXN010000161.1 GCA_938003555.1 uncultured Robiginitomaculum sp.
GAGCCATTTGTGTAGATCAAGCGCTGTCCGGGAAGGGCGGAGATTGCGGCGCGCAATTGTGGATTAGGCTTAAGCATATCCAGATCGACATCGTGGACATAGTCAAGAAACTCCGCCGGATCCATGCCATTCACGGCCATCAATCCGGAGAGTGACGTTCCATATTCGACCAAATATTGTTTCTGTAGCAAGCGCGCTTCGTCATGCTGCAAGGAGAGATAGCGGCTGATATATTCCGTCATCTTAACATCAATTTGCGAAAAGAAATTTGCGTCCCCGGAATATAAAGTATTATCCAAATCAAAGATCCAGTGTTCGATTTGGGCAAGGCGCTCATCCGCGACGCGGTCACGTTTATGGACCAGTGATGTGACGGCCATTAGCGGCGCAGCCCGCCGGGCGCGTTTTCAACAAAATCATCAACGCCCAAATTGACCTGAACGCCGTCCTTGGTTTTATCCAGCGGCCGGAAACTTGCGGGGCGATAGCCGCGATCAAAACAGTTCTCACGTTCTAATGTAGCAAAGCGCGATTCGGCGATGCAGAATTGCGCAGGCACGGCGCTTTCGGATTTGAGAATTAAATCACTTGCGTCGTCCCCTTCGGCTTCAAGTAGAGCAAAGATATGCGGGTCTAGGTTTTTGACGCTTTTCGTGTGAGGGCGCGAGCAGCTATTGGGCTCTATGGGCCACCATCCGCGTGTTTCCCATCCCGCATTTTCACGGTGCGCAATGGCCGTCCACATACGCATATTTGCGCGGTTACACACAATAACCCCGACATCATTTTGGCGGGCAATCGCGGCCGCTTCCAGCGCGATAAATTTATCGCGCGCACCCGCAGTGCTATCCATGTCTTTATCTTTGAGAAATTTTGATAAGGCGCGGCTTGTTTGCCGGCCCGGATTTCCATCGACTTTGGATACAGCATAACCTGCGTCCATGAGCAGACGTTGCGTTCCGGCCGCTTCGGCCTTTGCGCCATAATCTGCGGGCTCGACAAGGCTGGTGCGCTGCTCGGCGGGGTCGACGGCGAAATAGGGCCGCGTCTCCAGATTTTGCAAATCACAGGGAAGTTCGGGATCGGATTTGAAATCCGTATCCAACGCGCAATGGGTGACACTGCCTTTCCATTCACGAATGCCACCTTGATGTGCATTTGCGCTCTCGGTGTATAGATAGCGCGCTGCGCCAATAGGGGCGTCTATGATTGTGCATTCACCTGAAAATAAGTTCAGCCAGCCTGAGGCTGTGGACTTGCCCGCGACCGTATAGGCCGAGGCTGCGCGTAAAATGAATGAGGTCTCATTACAGACTTGCCAACCTGCATCCGCCGGAGCGTCCTGCGCCTGCGCGCAAAACCCGGTCGTGAGCAGAAGAGCTGCTATGCTAAATCTAGTGAATAAGTGTGCCGGCGCCATGATCTGTAAATAACTCCACGACAAGGCCATGCGCCCGTCGTCCATCTAAAATAACAACGGCGTCGACGCCGCCCTTTATGGCCTCAATGGCCGTTTCTAATTTGGGGATCATGCCGCCAATAGCGACTTCGTCCGCTATCAAAGCTTGCGCTTCATCAATGCTGACATTGGTGATCAATTTTTTCTCGGCGTCAAGAACGCCCATAACATCCGTCATCAGTAAAAGCCGCATCGCGCCAAGCGCAGAGGCGATAACGCCCGCCGCTTTGTCGGCATTCACATTCAGCGCTTCATGATCAGCGCTTGCGCTGATGGGCGAGACAACGGGAATATATCCGCCATCGGCATGTGCCAGCGTATTAAGCACAGACGCGTCAACAGATTCGGGCTCTCCGGCAAAACCCAGATCAGCGCGTTTTTGTTTGGCTGTAATCAGGCCTGCATCACGACCACTTATGCCGACGGCGCGCCCGCCCGCAGAATTGATTGCCGCAACGATAGATTTATTGATCGCGCCGGACAGCACCATTTCGGCGACCTCGACGGTCTCAATATCAGAGACGCGCAGGCCGTCTACAAATTCACTTTTAATCGAAAGCCGCTCAAGCATGCGCCCGATTTGCGGCCCCCCGCCATGCACAACAACCGGATTGATTCCAAGATGCTTTAATAAAACCACGTCATTGGCAAATTGACGGGTGAGCTCTGCATTGCCCATGGCGTGACCGCCAAATTTAATCACGATCGTGCGTCCAGCGTAGCGCTGGATAAAGGGCAGGGCCTCAGACAGCGTTTGCGCGCTTTGCCATCCTAATTCATTTTGTCGTCTTTGCATGAGCGCTTTATACAGCGCTTCGGATTTGTTCCAAGGGATTTAAACTCATAGAAATGTGAATAGTGCTTACAAAAGTTGCGTCCGCACCAGCTCTGCCGTGGCATCAAAGACGTCCATATCCCCATTCACGCCCGCAACAATCATTGCCCCTTCTAGGGCAGAGACAGACGCTTTGGCCGCGCGTTCCGGCTTAGGGCGGCCGGCATTATTAAAAATCTGCGTCAGAATGTTGATGTTGCCTATAAAGAAGGCGCGCACTTCATCGTTGATCGCTTCAGGCAAACTACCCCGCTCGGCTCCAAGGACCGCGCACAGACAGATTAGCTCTTGTTCGGCCAAAGCTTGGCGGTGCAGGGCGATGAATATATCGAGCGTGGCCAGCGGCGCGGAGTTGCCTTGTATTTGCGCGTCGTAAGCTGCGCGAAAGTTTTCGGCGTAACGCCTTACAAGTGCGACGCCCAAATCTGTTTTTGATGCAAAGTGATAATGCAGACTCGCGCTTTTCATCCCGAGCGCATCGGCAATATTGCGATAACTAACATCATTATATCCGCGTGCGCGCATTTGCGCTTCGGCGCTGTCTAATATGGTCTGAGCAGTCGGCATGGCGTTCCTAAGATAACGAAGCTGTGTTCACGCTACATGAAAATAGCGCTTGCATTCCAGTGAATTATATACCTATCTAGTAG
>CALKXN010000162.1 GCA_938003555.1 uncultured Robiginitomaculum sp.
ATGATTAAGCCCACGCCGTTCCGCCGCGCGCATTGGCGATATTATCCGCGGCTTTTTTGCGGTCAGCTTCGTAATCATTAGAGCCGGATTTAATTTGCATAAATATGGCCTGCGCGCTGGCGACAGGGTCTTCGCTATCGCCGTCATGGGCGATGGCGCGCACAAAGGCGACGTCGCGCGTGGCCTTATAACAATGCGCTTCGGCAATGATGGTCTCGCCTGGCGTCGCGGCGCGCATATAATCAATGCGCAAATCCAGCGTGGCCAGCGCGTCGAGTTTTTCTAGCGCGGCAAGGGCGGCAAGGCCGCAGGCCTGATCGAGCAGCGCCGTAACCGCGCCGCCAAACATAACACGGGTTTCTGAGTCGCCGATCAATTTAGCATTATAAGGCAGGCTGATTGTGGCCCGCCCAATGTCGACGGCCACGAATTTTAATCCAAGGGCCGCGCCATGCGGCGTGCCTTCGGTAAACATGGGGGCTATCGTCCACAATTTCTCGCGGCGCTCTTGAATGTCAAATTTTGGCGAGTCGGTCATGCCTTAGCCTAACGAGGACTCGGGCCATTTGCAAAGCGTTAGGAGAGTTGCAGAGCGGCAAGTTGTGCGTAAAGCCCGCCGTCCTGAATGAGACTGTCATGGGTTCCGCGCTCGGCAATGCGGCCATTGTCTAAAACAATGATGTGATCCGCGCTGCGTACAGTCGACAGGCGATGGGCGATGACAAAACTGGTGCGGCCCTTAGAGAGACGCTCCAAAGCGTCTTGGATCTGCGCTTCGCTCTGCGCGTCCAGCGCGCTTGTCGCTTCATCAAGCAGCAAAATCGGCGCGTCGCGTAATATGGCGCGGGCAATGGCGATGCGTTGGCGCTGCCCGCCCGACAGACGCGCGCCGCCCGGCCCGACTTTGGTGTCATAGCCTTGGGGCAGGGCGGTGATAAAGTCATGCGCGGCGGCCTGCTTCGCGGCGGCGGTAATGTCGTCATGACTCGCGCCCTTGCGGCCAAACCCAATATTGGCCGCGACCGTGTCATCAAATAAAGTCACGTCTTGCGAGACGAGGGCCATATTGGCGCGCAGGCTATCTAGCGTCACGCCGCGAATATTTTGCCCGTCAATGGTAATCTCTCCGCTTGCGGCATCAAAGAGGCGCGGGAGCAAATTCAATAGCGTGGACTTCCCGCCGCCCGACGGGCCAACAAAGGCAATGGTCTGCCCGCCTTTGGCGGATAGCGAAATATCAGACAGTGCAGGGCCATCGCCCTTTTCATAGGCAAAGCCGACATCGCTAAATGTGACATTGCCTTTTGATACTGTTAGCGGCGCAGCACCCGGCGCGTCAATGATTGTTGGCTTTTGATCTATGAGTTCAAAGATACGCGATAGCGCCGCCAAGCCTTCTTGGATGACATTATTAAGCGTTCCAAGGGCGCGCAGTTTGGGCGCGAGCAGCGCGAGACTGCCCAATATTGCCGCGACATCCCAACCTGTTACTGCTCCAGATGTAACGCGCCATACGCCTGCAACAATTAACCCTACAATTGCAATGCCGCCGATAATTTCCATCATTGGATCTACGCGCGCTTGGTTTGTCACGAGTTTTAAGTAAAGGCGGAACCGCTCTGAAAAACTTTTCTCAAGACGCTGATCTTGATCATCTTCAAGACCGTAAGTTTTAACGAGCCGAGCGCCGCCAAAACTCTCTGAGAGTTGTTCTGTGATAATTCCGACTTGGCTTTGCGCGTCTGTCGAATTGCCGCGTAAGGTTCGACTAAGACTGATAAGTGGAATAATAATTAATGGATAGATCACCAAAACTAATGCTGTGAGGAGCCAATCGGTAAAAAGCATGGCGCCGATTACGGCGATGATCGTGAGGAGATCGCGCCCCAAATTATTCATTGTGCGAAGTAGCGCGCCTGTAAGAATCGTCACGTCATTGACGAAACGCGACACGAGACTTCCGCTGCCCTCGCGCGTGAATAAGGCATAATCAGCGCGCTGCGCGGAGCCGAACATATCAACCTGTAAGTCCCGTATCGTCGAAAGCGCAATTTTGTTGGTGAGGACATTTTGGATATACATAGATACTGCGGCCACAACCGTAATTCCAATAACGAGCGGTCCAATAAATATCGCTGTGGTGTAGGCTTTCTCGCTTGCGCTGGTTGGCGTGTCGAGACCTTCGAGAAATTGCCCCGCCTGGGAAATCAAATAGACATATCCCGCTTGCGTCGCGGCGAGTATGATCATGAATATCGCAGCCAGCAACAACGTCCCAATATGTTTGCTGACATAGTCGCGCCAAAGCCGCGCAATCATGGCGCGGTCTTGGCCTTTGACTTTGGTGGGGGCAGGGTCGCTCATTAGAGCATTGGGCGAATGGCCTTAGCCAATCACGCCGTCACTATCCGGGTCGATAAGTTCATGCGCGTGGAGCACGAAGAACCGCATATGGGCATTGTCGACTGTGCGCTGGGCGGCGCCTTTCCATGCGGCGTGAGCCTCGGCGTAATTTGGGTAAGCGCCAACAAATTGAACGTCTTTGAGATTGCGAAATTCCGTTTTCATCGGATCAACAAGCTCGCCGCCAATGACAAGGTGCAAAAGTTGCGTCGGTGTGTCTGTAGTGCTCATATGTGCCTCAATCTTAGTCGTTAATTGCGCGGGCTGGGCGGTGCCGTTTTGCTCGCGCCGGATTTCACTTGTTCTAATAGCTTAGGATGAAGCGTCGGGCCAGCGCAAATCACGCCTGAATTGGTTGTGCTGCTGCGGTTATATAGCAAGGCTGCTCCGTCAATATCCGTAATCACGGCTCCGGCCTCGCGGGCGATGATTTCTGCCGCGGCCAGATCCCAATCCGATTTCGGCGTAAAGGCCACGGTGGCGTCGGCTTGACCTGCCGCGACAAGCGCAATGCGGTAAGCCATGGAATTGCGGACTTCGCAGATCATGGCTGGCCATTTCTTGGCAATGAATTTAAAATCATAGCCAATCATTGTGCAGCCCGCGATCCCGGCGCAATCGCGAACAGTGATCGGCTTTCCATTATATTTTGCGCCGCCGCCGGCGTAAGCCTCAAAGAGCTCTTCGGTTAGCGGGTTATAGAGCGCGCCCGCGACGGGGCCGTCTTCGGTAATGACCGCAAGTGAGACAACGAAATGGGGTTTGCGTTTAATAAAGGCGCGCGTGCCGTCAATCGGGTCAACGACAAAGACGCGCTCGGCGGTGCGGCGCGATCCATCATCTTTGGTTTCTTCGGACAACCAGCCATAGCCGGGGCGGGCATTCATCAGTTCGGTCAGCAGATAGGAATTGACCGCAATATCGGCGTCGGTGACAGGCGAATTATTGCTCTTATTCCAAATCTGAGAGTCGTTGAGATCGTAATGGGTCTTGGCAATTTTTCCGGCCTTGATGACCATGTCCACCAATAGCTCGCAATCATTACGGTCTATCTCCGCCATTCTAGCCTCCTGCCACGGTCATTTGTCCGAGAAATAGGCTTGGCGTTGATGTGGCGGATTCGATTTTTAAATCACTGGCGGGCTCAAGACGGGAGAATATGTCGATCAGATTTCCAGCCACAGTAATTTCGCGAACGGGCGCCCCGCGCGCCCCGCCTTTAATTGTATAACCGGACACTCCAACGCTGTAATCACCTGTATTGCTATTTAGGGACGGGCCGAACATTTCGGTGATCAGTAATCCATCGCCAATATCGGCCATGATTTGATCGACGCTGCGCGTACCAGCCGCCATGGTCAGGTTCGTACTGGCGACAGCAGGCGGGCTGCTGATATTGCGATAGGCATGTCCGGTGGACGGCAGGCCAAGTTGGAGGCCAGATGATGTGTTGAGCAGCCATGTGGTGAGCACGCCTTTGTCGATAATATTATAGGCCTGCCCGGGAAGACCTTCGCCGTCAAAGGGGCGAGAGCCGCGTCCGCGTTTTACAAAGGGGTCGTCAGTAACCGTAATGCCAGAGGCAAAGACGGCCTGTCCTAATTTTTCACGCAGGAAAGACGTTCCGCGCGTAATCGCCGGGCCGCTAATGGCGCCGGATAAGGCCGATAGCATAGAGCCAGCAATGCGGCGGTCAAATATGACGTTAAATGTCCCGGACGCAACCTGCGCGCCGCCGAGGCGGGCGGTGACCCGCTCGCCGGCTTTTGTGCCAATTTCAATTGCGCTGCGCAGTTGCGACAGATGCCGCGCGCTGGTCATATCGTAATCCCGCTCCATGCCATTTGCGTCACTGGCAATGGCGGCAACGCTGCGGCCAAAGCGGCTGGCGCGATAGCCCGCGCCAAACCCATCAGAGCTGCAATAATACATGGCAGATTGGCTGGATGAGGCCGATGCGCCTTCGGCTTGCTGCACATTTTTGACGGCCATGGCGGCGGCTTCAATCTCGCGCGCCGTATCTGTCATGGCGTTAATATCGGTCTCGCTGGCGTCAAATAAATCAAGATCAGGAATAGACGCCGCGAGGAGGTCTGCATCAGGCAGAGCGGAATAAGGGTCTTCGGGGGCAAGCTTGGCCATCGCGACAGCGCGCTGGGCGAGCAAGTCTAGTGAGGCGCGCGAAGCGTCAGACGAAGAGACGCAAGACATGCGCTTTCCGACCATAACGCGAAGGCCAATATCGCGGCCTTCGCTACTATCGACATCTTCGATTTTGCTGTCTTTAACAGACACGGACAGCGAGCGGCCATGTGTGGCAATTGCGTCAGCGCTGGTTGCGCCATGTGCTTTGGCAAAACGGATCAGGGTGTCCAGATCCGCTTTCAGGCCCTCGGGCGCGGGCGCATCATTTTGGGTGTTTTGGCTCATACAGGCCGCTTAGCCCGCGATACTCAAGCGGGCAAGTTGCCACCTGCTGTAACCGCCAAAAATAGCAGATAAAGCGCTGTGCCTAAAATGGCGAGCATGTTCATCAT
Source organism: uncultured Robiginitomaculum sp. (assembly GCA_938003555.1). Classification (GTDB taxonomy): domain Bacteria; phylum Pseudomonadota; class Alphaproteobacteria; order Caulobacterales; family Maricaulaceae; genus Robiginitomaculum. The sequence goes on from CALKXN010000162.1 coordinate 4,941, forward strand.
CATGCCGATCGGGCGACCCGGCCCGGCATTATGCTTTCCGCCCATTCCAATTAAATGAAAGACCCGGCCAATTAAAAGCAATGCGCCAATAGCGTGAAGGGCGTAGTCATTGGCATTTAATAGGGCGAGTAACATAAGACCGAGCAGGGGCAGCGGCAAGATTTCTGTGAAGTTGCCATGCGCGCGGATGCGGGCGTAAAGATCTGGATTATCACCATCGCCTAGCGAAACTTTATGTTTCTGCCGAACAAGCCCGACACGCAGAGTCATATAAATCTGCATCAATAAAATGAGCGCGGCCCAAAATCCGACTATGGCGAAACCTGTCATAATATTCTCCCGTTTTCTCTATGTTTGTTCAGAGGTTATAGCTTGCGCTTGTTTTATCGCCTGCACATGCGCCTCGGCCGGTTGCCCGCCCTGAACCGCAAATTGGCCGTTATAAATAAATGTCGGCACGCCGCTTATGCCCAGCCCGCGAAAGAAGGATATTTCTTCCATAATGGCCTGCGCGTCGCGCTCCGCATTGAGCAGCTCCGTGACGAGGGCGGCGTCCATGCCGTTATCCCCTGCAATCTTGGCCAGAACATCAATGTCTCCAATATCAAGCAGGTCATCGAAATAGGCTTTGAATAGGTTTTCTTTAATTGCGCCTGCGCGGCCCCTCGGCTGATCCTCGCCCTGCGCCCATTTTATAAGGCTGTGCGCGCGAAGCGTATTGGGACGCATGGGAATGTCAGAGAATTTGAAATTAATCCCGACATCCGGCGCGGCGGACTCTAAATGCTCGCGCATGGCTTTGAACTTATCGCTCGGCCCGTCGCCAAATTTAGATGTCATATAATCGCGATAGGCCACACCATCTTTGGGTACGGTCGGGTCAAGCATATAGGGGCGATAGGTGATATTCACCTTCGCCCCGCTTTGCTTGAGCGCCATGTCGAAATAGCGTTTTCCCAGCCAGCACCATGGACAGACAATATCGCTGACCATGTCCACCTGAATGGCTTCAGGTTTTTTGTGCTTAGGCTTAGCCATTAATCGTTTAGCCCGCCTTTTTGAACGTCGTGCAGGCCAAGCGCATGGGCGCTTTCGTCATGTTTATGAACTTCGCGCGTGTCTTTACCGCCGCGCGATATAGAGACAACGATGCCTGAGAGCAGAAGCACGGCAATGAGGTTTGGCGTTGCCATAAGGCCATTACCAATCCCGCCAATCGTCCAAACGGCTTGAACAGGAAGCACTGCGCCCGCAAAGACGATGACGCACCACACAATGCGGAAAGGCAGAACAGACTTCTCACCTGCGAGGTAAGCAATTGAGCGCTCGCCGTAATAGCTCCAGCCCAGGATCGTTGTGAACGCAAAGATCAGAAGCGAAATCGCGATAAAGTATTTACCAAATGGAATGCCTTGTTCAAAGGCTGCCGCTGTGATGGATGAACTCTCCAAAGCTTTACCCGCTTGCCATGCATATTTCACAGTCTCGCCGGAGTCGGCGACAAAATTACCACTAACAGACAAAATGATCAGGGCCGTCATTGTACAGATAACGATTGTATCAATGAATGTACCAAGCATCGCAATTGTGGCTTGCTGGACAGGGTCTTTGGTTTGCGCCGCAGCGTGAGCGATAGGCGCAGAGCCTTGACCCGCTTCGTTGGAGAACAGGCCGCGATTAACCCCAAAGGCAATGGCCTGTGCAATCGCTGCGCCGGCAAAACCGCCAACCGCCTGCGCCGTACCAAAGGCATTGCTAAAGATTGATGAGAAAGCTGCTGGAACGCCGTCAAAGTTAAGCACTAAAATCACGATGGCGATAAGAACGTAGCTAACGCCCATGAAAGGAACGAGCTTAGACGCCACGCGCCCAATCGATTTGATACCGCCAATAATGATCGCAAAGGCGGCGGCGGCCATAATAAGACCTGTGACAACATTCGGGACGCCAAAGGATGAGTCCATGACTTCGGCAATTGAATTGCCCTGCGCCATATTGCCTGCGCCCGCAGCGGAGGCCAGCGCGCCAAAGCAGAATAATGTGGCCAGCCATTTCCATTTCGGGCCAAGGCCGTTTTTGATGTAATACATAGGGCCGCCTTTATAGGCGCCATTTTCATCAATCTCGCGGTAGCGTACCGCCAGCAGACTTTCGGAATATTTAGTCGCCATGCCGACTAAAGCCGTCATCCACATCCAGAAGATCGCGCCCGGTCCGCCAATGGCAATGGCGGTCGCAACCCCGGCAATATTACCTGTGCCCACAGTAGAGGACAATGCAGTTGCCAGAGCAGCAAAGGGCGTAACCTCGCCGTCATCGCTCTCCGCTTTGCGGCCCTTCCAGAGCATCGCGAAACCTTTGGGGATGCCCCAAATGGGCATAAATTTTAGGCGAACCGTCAAAAACAAGCCCGTGCCGAGCAAAAGCATAACGATAAATGGGAATTGCAGGATGACCGGAGCTTCCGCCGCATTTTCCCAAAATAGATTTGCGATTGATGTTTCCCAAATCAAACTCTCAATTGCACTGAGAATGTTTTCAAACGATTCCATAATTATCCCCTCGGTCTTGCCGAAATTTCGCGCACAGATTTCGCGCGTATTTTTAAATTTGCATCGTTTTAGGGCTCTGCTGGCCAATTGCAAAGATTAATTGAGGTCAATCCACAGCCTACGGCTTTTCACGCCGTGTAAAAGCGCATAAGAGCAGCGCTTAATTTATCTAAGTGAGTCCCCAATGTTTGACGTTTTAAGCCCTATGCCTGCTGATCCGATTTTGTCCATCAGCGTTGCCGCCGCCGCCGACCCGCGGACGGACAAGATTGATTTGGGCGTTGGCATTTACAAAGATGAGGCGGGACACACGCCCGTCATGCGCGCGGTCAAAGCCGCTGAATTTGCTTATGCAGGTTTAGAGCAGAGCAAGAAATATGTCAGCACGACGGGCCTTGAAGCCTATAATACGGCGCTGCTCTCGCTGATTTTGGGAGACATGGATTTATCGCGCTTCGCGACGGCGCAATCTGCGGGGGGCTCTGGCGCGCTGCGTCTTGGCGCTGAATTGATTAAACGCGCCAGCGAGACCGCCGTGATTTATGTCCCGACGCCGACATGGGGCAATCACACACCACTGCTGGGCTCCGCCGGAATAGAGATGAAGCAATATCCCTATTACGATGCCGCCGCTCTGGATGTAGATTTTGACGCCATGCGCGCGTTCCTAAATTCGACGCCCAAGGCTGGCGACGTAATTGTGCTGCATGGCTGCTGTCATAACCCAACGGGCGCTGATTTAAC
>CALKXN010000163.1 GCA_938003555.1 uncultured Robiginitomaculum sp.
GTCACGGCGCAAACCGATCAAAAGAAAATGGGGATGCAGCTTGTTCAAGGCGGACGATTTGATCTTACGCCTTATACCGAATTTGTCACTCATGAGCCGACCAGTCAAACTGGATTGACGCATCATGACGGCGCCGTTTCTATTGCCCGCGACGCGCCCGGAACGGGCAATGCAGCCTATTTCTTTATCTCTGTTGGGGATAATAAGATGCTGGACGCTGGGGGCAATCGCCTGCCTGACGGGCAGGGCTTTGCGGTATTCGGCCAAGTCACCAAAGGCATGGATGTTGTTCGCGCCATTCAAGTGAGCGAAACCCGCGCGCAGGGCAATGGCGTCTTGCCGCCCAATCAACTGCTCAAAGAACCTGTCACCATCATAAGCGCAAAGCGAAAATAATATGGCCCAAGATTTTATAACCCTCTCCGGCCTCGGCCAGATTGCGGATGACTATGACGTTCTGATTTGTGACATTTGGGGCGTCATTCATAACGGCAAAGTTCCGTTCTTTGAGGCCTGCGAAGCGCTCACCCGTTTTCGTCAAAGCCGCGGTACGGTTGTGCTGGTCTCCAACTCCCCGCGCCCGTCGCGCGCCATCCCCGAGCAGCTGGATTCGCTGCGCGTCCCCGAAGGGATTTATGACGCCATTGTCACCAGCGGCGACGCGACAATAGACGAGCTCTCGCGCCGCGCGCCTGGCCCTGTTTTCAAGCTTGGCCCGGATCGTGATGACCGTATTTATGAAGGCTTAGAGCTTCATTTTAGCGCCCTCGAAGATGCGCGCTTTATCAGCTGCACGGGCCTGTTTCATGACGACACTGAAACGCCGGATGATTATACCGAGCTGCTTTCCGAAGCCCGCGATCACGGCCTGCCCATGGTCTGCGCGAACCCCGATATTAAAGTGAAACGCGGCGATACAATGATTTATTGCGGCGGCGCGCTCGCGCAAAAATACGAAGATATAGGCGGCGAAGTCATCTATGCGGGCAAACCGCATATGCCGATTTATCGTCTCTCGCGCGCTTGGCTCGAAGAAGTCCTTGGCTATGTCCCGGGCGCAGAACGCATTCTCGCCATTGGCGACAATATCCACACCGACTTGCTCGGCGCGCAAAATGAAAACTTTGATTGCTTGTTCATCGCGGACGGCATGGATACGGCCAATAGCGAGGCCGCATTTGATCTCATCCGCGATCACGGGATTTCGGCTAAGTATGTGATGGGCAGTTTGGATTGGTAGGATACATTATCCCTATACCCGCTCATCCCAGCGAAGGCTGGGATCCAGAGTAAGAATAAGCGATGCATGACTTAGAATTCTATATTTATATTATTCAAATAAACGAAACGGCACGCTCTATATTGGCCATACGGATGACCTTGGCGAACGCATGGAGCAACATATTCAAGGCGTCTTTGAAGGTTTTTCCAAGCAGCATAAACTCAAACACCTCCTGTGGTATGATGCGTTTGAAACCCGTAATAACGCCTTTAAAACCGAGCGTCGAATGAAGGCATGGAAGCGTAATTGGAAATTGAAATTAATTGAGAAGAATAATCCTCACTGGATAGATATTTACAAATCACCGCAGTGGCCTTTGCCCGACAAGTTGATATATCCCGAGCTTTGGAAACGGTGCATGTCTTTTAGGATTGATCCAAGCTTCACGGCTCTAGACAAATAACTCTGGATCCCAGCCTGCGCTGGGATGAGCGGGGAAATTTATTTAGTCCTCCCGCTCCAACTTCCTCGCTTTCCGCAGGTCCGGAAATAGATACGCCCAGACACCTGCAACGCCAACTGCGGCAATGCCGCCGCCGGCTACCGTTAGGATTGCGCCGAGTTTTGCGGCCATGAACCCTGCGCGAGCTTCGCCGAGCTCATTACTTGCACCGAGGAAAATTGAGTTTACGGCATTGACCCGTCCGCGCACATGGTCGGGCGTCCAAAGCTGCAAGAGGATTTCCCGAATATAGACGCTGATCATATCAAATGCGCCGACACAGATAAGCGCGGCAATCGACAGCGCGGGCAGGGATGATATGCCGAAAATTGCGGTGGCGAGGCCGAAAAGGGCCACCGTCACAAAGAGGATTTTACCGGCATGATCTTTAATCGGAAAAATCAGCAGCAGGCCGATCATGGCCACAGCGCCAACCCCGGGCGCGGCGCGCAGCAAGCCATTGCCGAGCTTCCCAATATCAAGAACTTGATCGGCGTAAATTGGCATGAGCGCGACTGCTCCGCCCAGAAGCACGGCGAATAAATCCAGTAATATTGCGCCCAGTACAATTTTCGTGTTCCAAATATAGCGAAATCCTTCGGTGAGCGTCGTCCAGCTTGTCGCCTTGCTTTCATAGGCTTGGGCGGGTTTGGGAATTGAAAAGACCAGCAAGGCGCTCGCACCCAGCATCGCGCCGGACATCCCAAAGGCGAGTTTAGCGCTATAGAGATGCAGCACGCCGCCTATGGCCGGGCCTAGAACCGAGGCGAGCTGCCATGTCAGAGTCACCCACCCCACGGCATTGGCAAAGTCTTTCTGGGGGACAAGATTGACCACAAGTGATGCTGATGCGGGCGTATAAAAAGCTCTGGCGATGCCAAAGAGTGTCAGGATGAGAAGAACCGGAACCGCGCGAAAATTCCCTGTGACCGCGAGCGCCAATATAGCTAGCGCGCAGAGCATTTCCATGATGATGGCTGCGCCCATCACAAAGCGGCGTCCGATTTTATCGGCGGTCAATCCTGTGATCATAACCAGTAATAATGCGGGCAAGAACTGGACTAATCCAATAGCCCCAAGCAGGGCCGCGCTGTTTGTGATGTCCCAAATTTCGAAGGCGACCACAGTGGCCAGAATTTGAATAGCGCAGGAGCTTATGAAGCGTGCCAAGAAATAGCGGGTAAATGAGCTATGTGAGAATGCCGAGAATCGCGCGCCTTTTTCCATGGCGCGGCTTAGCTCTACGCTCACCTATTATCAACATATTACGGGCTTGATAGATTTCCGCACGCCGCTATGTTGCGGCAAAGATTGAAGAGAGACATTTATGAGCTATCAACGCGGATATTATTTGGATGAATTGTCACTGGGCATGGAAGCCGAGATGACAATGGATATTACGGATGAGGGCATTCAGACCTTTGCAAAATTATCCGGTGATTTTAATCCGATTCATGTCGACGCCGAATATGCGGCGACGACGCCATTCGGAAAACAAATTGCGCATGGCGCATTCACGGCCAGCTTGATTAGCGCGATTTTGGGCAATGATCTGCCCGGGCCGGGCTCGATCTTTTTGGAAATGAATATGAAATTCCGAAAGCCGGCTTATCTCGGCGACATCGTCACGGCGGTGGCCGAGGTCGAGGATATTCATTCCCGCACAGGCCGGGTGAAAATGAAGGTCAAATGTATCGTGGATGGGAAAGTGATTATTCGCGGGCATTGCGGCGTGCTTGCGCCGAAGCGCCCTGAAGGTGATACATCGACGAAGTCATAAGTCAGACACTGCATTTATGAACATCTATTCTGATTATAAAGCCGTGCCCAAATCAGCGCGCGGCGCTGTGATGGCGCTGGGCAATTTTGACGGACTTCATCGTGGCCACCAAGCTGTTATTGCGATGGCTAAAAAGATTGCCAGCGATCAAGGCGTGCCTTTGGCGATTGGCGTGTTCACGCCCCATCCGCGCAGGTTTTTTGCGCCTGAGTCCCCGCATTTTCGGTTGATGAGCAAACGCTTGCGCGCTGTGGTAATGGCAGAGCTTGGCGTTGATATTTTATTTGAAATCGATTTTGACGATACGCTAAAAAATATGAGCGACGAAGATTTCGTCGCGCGGGTTTTAAATGACGGACTTGGCGTCAGCCATGTTTTGGTCGGCGAGGACTTTAAATATGGCGCGCAGCGCATGGGTGACTTTGAGAGTTTGCAACGTCACGGCGCGGCGCGCGGCATTGGCGTTAGCGGATGCACGCCTATTGGGCTGCATAAATTCTACGGTAAATATGGCAGCACCCAAATCCGCGAAGCCTTGGCCGCGGGCGATGTGTTCCACGCCGCCCACATGCTGTCCCGCCCGTGGACAGTGGATGGCATTGTGAGCCAAGGCGCGCAGCGCGGACGCACAATTGGATTTCCAACGGCCAACGTTCCATTCGGCGATCACATGCGTCCTAAATTCGGAGTCTATGCCGCTGAAGTGCGGCTGGACGGCGAAGATAAATGGCACGCCGCCGTGGCCAATACCGGAACGCGCCCCACGGTGGGCGGGCAAGAAGCGCGCATTGAAGCGCATATTTTTGACTTTGACCAAGACATATATGGCCGCCTCGTCGAAGTGCGCTTTCGCAGTTTTATCCGAGACGAGAAAAAATTTGAGAGCTTCGAAGAGCTCGCCGCGCAAATCGACAAAGACGCCCGCGGCGCGCGGGCGATACTTGGGGCTTAACTGGTTGGAGCGCCGCCTCGCCAATATTCAAGAATTTCTTTGCGCTTGTTATCAAAGTTGGTCTTGAGGTTTAAAGATTCAAATTCATTCGCGATCCGTGACACTCGAATGCCTTGGTTGGACATCCAATGGACCTTATCTTCGTTTTCATTCAAAGAGCCCTCTAAGACATTTCCATGGATATCAAGGTATTGACCATTCTCATTTTGCGCGGGAAGCCC
>CALKXN010000164.1 GCA_938003555.1 uncultured Robiginitomaculum sp.
TCAAAATGCTTAGAATTGGCTCTTAGCATCTCCTCTTGAAGTCGACTTGATGCGATGAGGTTTCCGTAATTAGCAGCTCGAATGTTTGCCTGCTCTGTTTCATAGGAAAAGTAGATAGCCCCCACGCTTAACAACGCAGCAAAAGCTGAAATAACTAAGGACCAATTTAACTTCTTATCACCCTGTTCTTTTGTCTTTCGACGTCGGTAAGGAAAGTCTGGCTTCATAATTTTTATTATTAATATATAAAATAAACAGATTCAAGAAAATCAAAACCTAATCCCGCAATAATTCATTCACGCCAGTCTTGCTGCGCGTTTGCGCGTCTACTGTTTTCACAATCACGGCGCACGCTAAGCTGTGGGTGCCGTCTTTGGAGGGCATCATGCCCGGTACGACGACGGAATAGGCAGGGACTTCGCCGAAACTGATCTCGCCTGTGGCGCGGTTATAGATTTTGGTTGATTGGCTAATGAAAACGCCCATGGCCAGCACGCTGCCTTCGCGCACGATGACGCCTTCGACGACTTCGGAGCGCGCGCCGATGAAGCAATTATCTTCAATAATGGTCGGGTTCGCTTGGAGCGGCTCCAACACGCCGCCAATCCCTGTCCCTGCGCTGATATGACAGTTTTTACCGACCTGCGCGCAAGACCCAACCGAGACCCATGTATCGATCATCGTGCCTTCGCCGACATAAGCGCCCAGATTGACATAGGACGGCATAAGCACTGCGCCCGGCGCGATATAGGCCCCGCGGCGCACGGCAGCAGGCGGCACGGCGCGAAAGCCCGCCGCTTTGAACTCTGCTTCGCCCCATCCGGAAAATTTACTCGGTACTTTGTCAAACCAATTGCCGCCCGCCGGCCCGCCGCTCATCACGCCATTGGGGTGAATACGAAAACCAAGAAGCACAGCCTTCTTGGCCCATTGATTCACTGTCCAAGAGCCATCAACCTCTGGGCTAGCCACCCGAATTTTACCGCTGTCCAAGCCATTAATGGCCGCCTCGATGGCGTCGCGGGCCTCGCCCGTTGTTTCGGGTGATAGCTCCGCGCGGTTTTCCCAAGCGGCTTCGATTAAGGTTTCTAATTCACTGGTGTTCATATCTATTCTCTAATGATCTTGATTATAGGTCAGCGCCATAAAGACGTCTTCGAGGTCAGGTTCTTCAGTACGCAGGTCGGCAACAACTATGCCAGCCTTTTTAATTCGGTCAAGCAATTCAGGGATACCAATTTTATTTGTGTGGTAGGTAATCGCCAGTGCGCCATTCGCGCGCAAGACAGGATTTAAATCGCTAAGTTTTGGCGGAATCGACACAATGGTTTTATCGCCCGTTACGACGAGAGTTTTCTGATCAAGGCGGCCCATTAAAACATCTTTATCTTCATTGGCCGTGATGCGGCCATTATGAATGATCGCAATTTTATCGCAAAGCGACTCAGCCTCTTCGAGATAATGCGTCGTCAAAATAATTGTCGTGCCTTTGGCGTGAAGCTCGCGCACATATGTCCAAAGCTGGCGGCGGAGCTCGATATCCACGCCCGCTGTCGGCTCATCTAAAATCAGAACAGGCGGATTATGCACCAGGGCTTTGCCAATAAGCAGGCGGCGTTTCATCCCCCCGGAGAGCTGGCGCACATAAGCGTCACGTTTATCCCATAGGCCCAGCGCTTGGAGAATCTCTTCGCTTTTGCGCTCGGCTTTGGGCACGCCGTAATATCCGGCTTGGATCTCAAGCGCTTGGAGCGGCGTGAAAAACACGTCCATTGCAATTTCCTGCGGGACAATGCCGATAGAGGCGCGCGCTTGGCGGGTCTGGGTTTCGATATCATATCCGCAAATCGCGGCCTGCCCCTCGGACTTAATCACTAGCCCGGCGAGGATATTAATGAGCGTAGATTTTCCCGCGCCATTCGGGCCGAGCAATCCAAAGATTGATCCGCGCGGCACAACCAAATCAATACCCTGCAGCGCAGTCTTGGCCTCGGCTTTGCGGGACTTTTTATATGTCTTTTTCAGGCCACGTACTGCGATGGCGGGGGCGTTATGGGAAGGCGGGTGAGACATAAGGCTTTCACATTTGATGATGGCAGCGATTGACGCCGTGAAATTTGGCTTTTAACTAGGCGGTCTTAAGACGCGCCGCAACTGCGCAATGTGATAAAGAGACAATTATGAGCCTTGTTAAAAACGGTGATGCCGCGCCCCCTGTTGAGATGATGATTGTTCAGAGCAAACGCGTCAAATGTGATGGCGGCGATGCCGGATTAGGTCATCCGCGTGTCTTTATGGATATGGGCGAAGATACATCCGTGGAATGCAAATATTGCGGCAAGCGTTTCGTTCTTGATCCAGACGCTGACCCGAGCGCGCATTAGCACAAATACGGGCTCTAGACTCTCGCCCTAATGTCGAACCACACGCTTTTACCTCGCATTTGAGCGCGACCTCCATTACATTGTTTTCAAACATAGTATTGGAGCTATCATGACAGATACAGCCGGACGCGGACGCATTTACGACAATATCATGCAAACCATGGGCAATACGCCGCTCGTGCGCTTTCCGCGTATAACGGACGGCGTTACTGCGGATTTATGTTATAAATTAGAGTTCTTTAACCCCATCGCCTCTGTCAAAGATCGCATCGGCATCGCCATGATCGAAGCTTTGGAAGCCGAGGGCAAGCTCAAGCCCGGCGGCACAATCGTCGAGCCAACATCGGGCAATACCGGCATTGGCATTGCTTTTGCCGCTGCGGCCAAGGGGTATAAAGCTATTCTCGTTATGCCCGAGCAAATGAGCATTGAGCGCCGCAAAATGATGAAACTACTGGGCGCAGAGCTTGTGTTGACCGAAGCGGCAGGCGGCATTCCCGGCGCTATGGCCAAAGCCGATGACATATGCGCGGCCACCCCCGGCGCGGTGCAGGCCGGACAATTTATCAATCCTGCCAACCCCGCCATCCATTACAAAACCACCGGCCCAGAAATCTGGAATGATTGTGAGGGCAAAGTCGACGCCTTTATCGCGGGCGTCGGCACGGGCGGAACGCTGTCCGGCGCGGGTAAATATCTCAAAGAGCAAAACCCGGACATTCAAATCATCGCCGTTGAGCCCGAAGGCAGCCCCATGATTAGCGAAGGCACAAAGGGACCACATAAAATCCAAGGCATTGGCGCAGGCTTCCTGCCTGATGTCCTCAATACCGATCTCATCGACGACGTTGTCAAAATCGGCAATGACGCGGCCTTTGGCACAGCCAAACATGTGGCCGCCGAAGACGGCGTCCCCGTCGGCATCAGCTCCGGCGCCGCCATCGCCGCCAGCCTGATCGTCGGCGCCCGCCCCGAGATGAAAGGCAAACGCATCGTGACGATTATTCCAAGCTTTGCCGAGCGGTATTTATCGACGCCATTGTTTGATTAGGTGTCTAGAATTTAACGGCGTCTGGCTCACAAATGGCGTAAATCTTCCCGTCTGGCGTGAAGCCGATAGGCGGATTGGCGCTAAATTCGGGTAAAATGTAAGGCTCTATGCCACGAGGCATCTTTACCCATTGCTCTCCAGGCCCGCCGAAATCTAAGAATATATCACCATTTGATAATATCTGCGTCGATTTCAATCCTTGAGGCAACATTCTAAATTTCGATATATTAAACTGCCCTGCGCTCGTCTCCTGTGCAAATGATATGCCCCACACTTGAGGAGGACCCGGCATAACAGTAACAAGCCAATACCCGGCGCCATCACGACGCGGGATTATTTCCATAATATTACTTTTAGAAATTTGAGTGGGCTCCACAGCTTCATCTTTGGGTACATACCACAAGCCCAATTCAAACCACACTTTAAAATACCCGACCTGTTGATCATTATGATACCCAACAAGCCATCCGTCTCTGACCTCAACAGCGGACACTTTTACATTTTTCAATTTTTTATCATGAAATGTCGGAGCTAAATAAGATTTCATCTCATCGCTCAAACGTTCTCGAGATGTGCCAAAATCCTTTATGTCACAATAAGGTCGTTTCTTATTAGACACGGCCAAGACGTTCACTGCGGATTGAAAATCTTGGTCTTCTATCAGGGTGCCCGCCAAGCCTCTTATACGGGCGACGGGGTGGCTGCCCGCAAGATCCAATACGCTTTGCCGTATATCCTCATCAGAGTGAAGTTCAGGAATATCTCTCAATCTGCCCAAGGTGAATAACAAGGGTTGGACCCCAGTGATCGAATGAAAGGCTTCATAGCTATCCCCTAAATATGCAGGATCGTCCGCAAGTTCCGCCAGAATGGCCTCTTTTGGACTTTGCAATATATCAGCGTCTTGGGCGGCCTGCGTTGATGCAGCCCCCGCAAGAATAACGGCGCTTATACTCCATCGGAAAAGAAGCCTGATCATATTTGACCTCTGCGTCATAATTGTCTCGCTAAGACTCATGATTTTACTTAATGTGGCCAATATGAACCCCGACCAAATATCACGCTATGCGCGCCACATCGTCCTCAAGGAAATTGGTGGTCCGGGGCAGAGTAAATTGCTGGCCGCCAATGTCGCCATTATCGGCGCAGGCGGATTAGGCGGGCCGGCGGGGTTATATCTTGCGGCGGCAGGCATAGGGCATATCACAATCATTGATGATGACCGCGTCGACATCACCAACCTTCAACGCCAAGTCCAATTTGTGCAAACCGATATTGGCGCGCTCAAAACCGAAGCGATGGGTGATACGCTTAAAGACCTTAATCCCGACATTACGGTGCGCGCGGAGCAGACACGACTGACGCATAAAAATGCGCTGGATTTACTGCGCGGCCACGACCTGATTTTAGACGGCACAGATAGTTTCGAAACGCGCTTTGTCGTCAATGACGCCAGCCTTCGTCTTGGCATTCCGCTCATCTCCGGCGCGCTTGGCCGCTTTGACGGACAGCTCTGCGTCTTTAGCGGTAATGAGGAAGACGGCCCCTGCTATCGCTGCCTCGTCCCGTCCATTCCGCCAGGCGCAGAGACCTGTAGCGAGGTCGGCGTGGTCGGCGCGCTCGCGGGCATTATCGGCGCGCAAATGGCGCTGGAGGCGGTGAAATTCATCACGGGCGCAGGCGTCCCCTTGCTCGGAAAATTATACATGTTTAACGGACTGGATTTCAGCTCTCGCACCGTCAAACTCCCCAAAGACCCCGCCTGCCCCGCCTGCGGCGCGAAGTAGCAAAAAACCCTGCTGCGCCCGTGCAATTTGGCGTGTTATCGTCTATATTTCCCCTAATCAAAAACAATGATTCGCGAAAAGGCGATTACTATGGGCGAGCCGGTCGAAAACACGCATGAATATGGTGCGGATAGCATTAAAGTTCTCAAAGGACTGGACGCCGTGCGCAAACGCCCGGGCATGTATATTGGCGATACGGATGATGGCTCTGGCCTTCATCACATGGTCTATGAAGTCGTTGATAATTCCATTGATGAAGCGCTTGCCGGACATGCTGACCGCGTGGTCGTGACGCTTCATTCTGACGGTAGCGCCTCCGTGCGCGATAATGGCCGCGGCATCCCCGTCGACATTCACGAAGAAGAAGGCGTCTCGGCCGCCGAAGTGATCATGACGCAGCTCCACGCGGGCGGTAAATTTGACTCCAATAGCTATAAGGTCTCTGGCGGGCTTCACGGCGTGGGCGTCTCTGTGGTCAACGCCTTATCCGTGAAATTAACCCTCAATATTTGGCGTAATGGCAAAGAGCATTATGTCGAGTTCTCCCATGGCGACACCGTTGAGTCGCTCAAAGAAATTGGCGAGGCGCCAACGGAAATTCGCAAAAATAAAGATGGCGAAGATTACGAGAAAGTCCTCTCCGGCACGCAGGTGCGATTCTGGCCATCGGCAGAAACGTTTACAATGGTCGAATTTGACCGTGATACATTAGAGCGCCGCCTGCGCGAGCTGGCGTTCCTGAACTCCGGCGCGCGGATTATCCTGATTGATAACCGCCCCGCCGAGCCCATTGAGACTGAGCTTTACTACGAAGGTGGCGTCAAAGCCTTTGTCGAGCATTTGGACAGTAACAGAACAGCATTTTTGTCTGAGCCAATTTATATCAATAAAGAAAGCGATGATATTGGCGTCGAAGCCGCGCTATGGTGGAATGATGGCTATCATGAAAATGTGCGCTGCTTCACCAACAATATTCCGCAGCGCGATGGCGGCACGCATTTAGCGGGCTTTCGCGGCGCGCTAACCCGGGCTGTCAATAAATATGCCGCCAGCAGCGGCGCGGCCAAACGTGAGAAAGTCACGATTAGCGGCGATGATGCACGCGAAGGCCTGACCTGTATTCTCTCGGTTAAAGTTCCCGACCCGAAATTTTCCAGCCAAACCAAAGACAAGCTTGTCTCCTCTGAGGTGCGCCCTGTTGTCGAATCGGTTATGGGCGAAGCCCTCAATAATTGGTTTGAAGAAAACCCGCAGGAAGCCAAACTGGTCATTCAAAAAGTCGCCGAAGCCGCCGCCGCCCGTGAAGCGGCGCGTAAGGCCCGCGATCTGACCCGTAAAAAAGGCGCGCTCGATATTGCGTCGCTCCCCGGAAAACTTGCCGATTGCCAGTCCAAAGACCCAACTGTTTCTGAATTATTCATCGTGGAGGGAGACTCTGCGGGAGGCTCCGCTAAACAGGCGCGCTCGCGTCATAACCAAGCCATTCTGCCGCTGAAAGGTAAGATCCTGAATGTGGAGCGCGCGCGATTTGACCGCATGCTCTCGAGCCAGGAAATTGGCACGATGATTACGGCGCTCGGCACGGGCATTGGCCGCGAAGAATTTAATATCGACAAATTGCGTTATCATAAAATTGTCATCATGACCGACGCTGATGTTGACGGCGCGCATATCCGCACATTGCTGCTGACATTTTTCTATCGCCAGATGCCGGAACTCATCGATCGCGGCTATCTCTATATCGCCCAGCCGCCGCTCTATAAAGTTGAGCGCGGCAAGGCCATTACCTATCTCAAAGATCAAAGCGAGCTTGAGCAGTACCTGATTGACGCGGGCGCAAAAGACTCTTCGCTAACGCTGGCCGACGGCTCTGTCGTTGCCGGCGAAGATTTAAAACGCCTTGGCAAAGAAGCGCTGCAAGCCGTAACACTGATTAACCGCCTAAAATCCAAAGCGCCGGATAGCGTAATTTCACAGGTCGCCATTTCCGGCGCGCTGGGACCCGAGGCCGGACAAGCTGAACTTGACGCCGCAGCCGCCCGTCTCGACAATGTTGCCGATGAGGGTGAAGATGGCTGGACTGGCCGCTTTGACCCTGACGGCGCCTTGGTCATGGAGCGCGAAGTGCGCGGCGTGATGGAACGCGCCGTCATGGCCCCGGCCTTTCGCGATAGCGCGGATGCACGCCGCCTGCACGCCCTCGCCGCGCAGCTCTCTGAAACCTATAGCGGAACATCTCAATTTCGCCGCGGCGATACGGACGCTGTAGAGGTTTACGGACCTTCACAACTGCTCGACATATTATTTGCGGGCGGACGCAAAGGCTTCAAAATCCAGCGCTATAAAGGCCTGGGTGAGATGAACCCCGATCAACTTTGGGAAACCACGCTGGACGTGAATGCCCGCTCACTGTTGCAAGTGCGCGTCGAAGCCGCCGATGCCTCCGACGAGCTCTTCACCAAGCTCATGGGCGACGTGGTCGAGCCGCGCCGCGACTTCATCGTCAGCCACGCGCTAGATGCGGATGTTGATATTTAACGCAGAAATTATTTTGCATCTAATTTTAAAGCTCATCGCATCTCATTAGCGAAGGACGAAGCTAATATATGTGACTTGATGCCCTTCATAATGAAAGTTCCCTATTTAGGGACGAAGAAGGGCGACTATGAAACATCTTATATTCAACATATTAGCAGCAACGTGTCTTTCAGCTTGCGATGCAACATCAGAGCATTACGTGCCCGCTTTCCAGGGCAGCCAGCTTAAGGGGCCTCAAGACAAAGTTCAGAATCAAATTTTGGTATTGGGGACACCTCACCTGTCGCAGTTCCCTGATACATTTGATCCTGTGGTTTTAAGCTTAGTTATGGATCGACTGGAGATATGGCAACCAGAAGCCATCACAATTGAGGCTGTATCCGGGCCGCAATGTGAATTTATGCGTGAATATCCAGATCGATATAAAGACAGCGTTGATTTCTATTGTTGGGATGTTGCGCCCGCGCGTAAGGCAACAGGGTTAACAGTCGCGCAAGCCTCGCAATCGGTGGAGCGCGAACTCGCCGATTGGCCGGATCGCCCGACAGCTGCGCAGCGCAGAAATTTAACCGCGTTGTTTTTAGCCAGTGGCGACCGCGCTTCTGCACTAGTTCAATGGTTGAGGTTGCCAGAAACCGAACGCCGCACGGGAGACGGTACTAATGGTGATCTGTATGAACAGCTTATTCTTGCCAATCATAAACAGGATGAGAGTTACCAAATCGCTGCGGTACTCGCAGCAAGGCTTGGACTTGAACGGGTTTACCCAATTGATGATCATACAGCAGAT
>CALKXN010000165.1 GCA_938003555.1 uncultured Robiginitomaculum sp.
CACAGCGCGCGGTCCAAAATGTGATCAGCTCGGTTGGCCCGCCGGGGAAATATAACTTCTCGGCGCCTTCGGGCAGGCCTGCTGCCGCCACGGCTTCGCGCAAAGTTTTGCTCGTCCAGCCTTCAAATCCGGCAATAGGCAGAGCGGCGTCGAGTATTGAGAGGCGCGCTATTTCGGACGGGTCAGGTTTACGTTTTATATCGGTCATAAGGCCTTATACGCGACAGCGGCGCAAAAGTCTCTATGACGATTTGATGCGCCCAAATGAAATGAGCGTTTTTAGTCCCTTTAGCCCGCCGGACAAGATACCGTGACGGAACAGCTTTGACGCGGCCCAAATCACAAGAATGGTCGACGCTAGCAGGATAAAGGCGGACAGCCATATTTCCCACAAGGGCGGATCATTGGGCAGGCGCATTAAGATCGCAAAGGGCGCGCTAACGGGAATGAAACTTGCGGCTTTGATGAGCCCGCTATCGGGGTTGCTGATGCCCGTGGTGACCACGAAGAGGCACATCGTCAGCATCAATAAGACGGGCGTAACCAAAGTCTGCGCGTCTTGCATCGACTCCGCCAAGCTGCCCAGCGCCATGAACAGAGAGCCGTAAAATAGGTAACCCAGGATAAAGAAACTAACGAAGGTGACAATCATACCGGGCGTGACGCTGCCCGCCAGCGCGCCGGCGAGGGCAGGGTCGCCAAGTTTGATGGCAACAAATATCCCGAGCGAGCCCATGATAATCCACGGCATCATCGAGGCGATTGTCAGCGCCGCAACGCCGAGCAATTTTCCGAACAAAATTTCCGTAAAGCGCGTGCTGGCCAGCATCATTTCGAGCGCTTTATTGACCTTCTCCTCGACCATGCTCATCAGCAGCATATAGGCGCCGGAAAATACGGTCAGCCATAAGAAAAAAGACAGGCCAGCAGCAAGGAAATAGGGGACGCGGTCGGCCATTGTCACGGTCTGCCCGCCGCCATCTGGGGTGGCTGTTTTGAACGGATTTATCGTCGTGACGCGCGGCGCGTTTTCGCGCGTGTTCCAAAACCCATCGCGCGTTATACCTGTCTCGCCGAAATATTTATCTTCGGCGTCGCGGCGTAAAATATCATTGGTGTCGCGCTCAAGACCCTTAAAGCTCGGAACCGAAGTATATAGCTCGGCTTTGGGGCCGTCTTCGCTATCCGTAATACGCATGACGCCGGATAATTTGACGGCCTCGCCTCTAAATTCAGGCTGTATATCCCCAGAGAGATAACGATTAATGTCCCCCGCTTTTAAGCCGTCAATCTCGACAATACGCAGGTTCGATCCTGTATTGGGGAGGCGCTCGGCGAGTGACGGATTGATGCTTGCAAAGTAATCTTTGGCCTCATCTACACCTTCATTTTCAAGCGTGGTTTCAAATATTTTGAACTGCTCCGGAGAGGTCACGAGTTTGACGAAAGGCGTCATGGTGTCAATCGCGATGGCCTTTTGATCTGCGGTCCAATCCTCAATGATCAATTGCTCATAGCGGCCTGTTTCATCAAGAAGGGACACATAGCGCGTAGGCTCTGCGCTATTGGCGATGCTAATGCCCAGCATGCCTAAAATAATGCCGATAACCGGGCCAAGAACGGTAATCCAAAACCCCAGCGTACGGACATAGCCGAGAAAATCGCGGCGGGCGATAAGAGCAATACGTCTTAAATTCATGCTGCTGCCTCCTCGCCGCGGGCCACATCCGCGCCGACCATTGATACAAATGCATCGTGCAGACTCGGCAGTTCAGGTTCAAACCGCAAAAGCTCTGAGCCGCTATCAATGCAAGCTTTGAGGACTTGCTGGCTATTGGCATTGGGTTTGAGAAATAAATTATAAACGCCATCGCCTTCATGGATCATGTCTTGGACAAATGGACTGAGCCAATCCTGCGCTGTCTTTGAAGGCGTTTGCAGGCGGATTTGCGTTCCGGCTTTGGCGAGCGCGGCGTCGACGGTTCCGTCAAAGACTTTCGCGCCCCTGCTCATGAGGACGATTCGATCACACAGGCGCTCGGCATGTTCCATAACATGCGTAGAGAAAATGATTGTGCGCCCGCGCGCCGCAATGCCGCGAATAATATCTTCGAGGACCTTTTGGTTTACGGGGTCAAGGCCAGAAAACGGCTCATCAAGAACCAATAATTCAGGATCATGGGCAATCGCGGCAATAAGCTGTACCTTTTGCGCCATGCCTTTGGAGAGCGATTTGACCTTGGATTTTTTGGCTTCGCCAATCCCGTACTCATCCATCATTTCATCAGCGCGCCGAAAAGCATCTTTGCCGCGCATCCCGTTAAGCCGCGCCATATGCGCAATGGCGCCGCGCGCCGTGCTCTTGCGGTATAGGCCGCGTTCTTCGGGCAGAAATCCGACGCGGCCAAAGGCAGCGGGGCCGGGCGCTGCGCCAAATAATTTCGCGCTGCCGCTATCGGCGGGCAAGATGCCAAGCGCTATGCGAAGCGTTGAGGTTTTACCTGCGCCGTTGGGGCCAAGAAAGCCAACAATCTCGCCTTCGCCGACGCGCATAGAGACATGGTCGACAGCAGTTTTTTTACCGAAGCGTTTGGTGAGATCGATTAGTTCTAAAGGGGGCGTGCTCATATATTTGCGCTACCACGGGGATTGTAACAATATAATTAACC
>CALKXN010000166.1 GCA_938003555.1 uncultured Robiginitomaculum sp.
GGGTCCGCTTGCCAGCATCTGTCAGAGTATCATCTTTTGGAATTCCGAGAATTTTCCCTGAAATCCCATTATCTCTAAAATACTGATACAGTCGAAAGCGTGTCGCAATATGATCGGCGTGCTTACGAAGCCTGTGGTTTGACACGGCTTTAACGGACGTCGTTTCAACAGGCACTTGTTCGGTTCGCATATCATCGGCAAATTGCGAAAGATTAGAGAGTTTACGATACCCTTTATCACTCAGGTCCGAGATAGCATCAGCGACCGACAATATATCCTCACCAAATTCCGTAGCACGCGGCGCGAGATCAGGCCTTTTTGCAAACAGCACACTTGGCACATGATCATATTCAGACCGCCAAATATTGTCTTGGCTTTGAATACCGGCCAGCCCCGCTATATCTTCCCGAACCCCAATCAGCATAACGCGCGGGCGGTGCTGCGGCACACCAAAATGCATCGCATTTAAATGAACTGCTTGAACAACATAACCTCTGCCCGTTTCGATTAAAGCATCTCGCAATTCCATGAAGGGGGACGGCTTGCCATGCTTTTTGAAGGCTTGTGTCATTCCGGACACATTCTCAATGACCACGGCTTTGGGGTCTGTCGCGTCTACAAATTCTAAGAACTGCCAAGGAAGCTGATTGCGGACATCCTCAGGATTGCGGCGGCCCGCCAATGAGAAACCTTGGCAAGGCGGCCCGCCCGCAACAAGATCAACGTTTTGGACACGCAGGCGCTCCAACAAAGCCTTATCTTCAAGGACACTCGCAATTTCGCCGACAACGATGCCATGCTCGGCCTGATCAGCGGGTGTTGTATTATCAGATAAAAATTGCGCCCATTCGCCATCTTTAAGCCGTCTCACAAAATTATGAAAATACGTTTCAGAAGCCATAGGCGACTTCTCAATTCCGAGAAGATTTTTAAAACCCGCCCGGTGCAGCCCTAGCGTCAGGCCGCCGCATCCCGCAAATAAATCTATGCTCTTATACATAAATCTTTATTAAGCTGCGCCGCAGGGAAAAGACAAGTAAAATCCTGGGGAAGTTCCCCAGGATTTTAGCTCTTTTTAAGCGTCTCAACAATAACTTTCGTAGGCATAAGGTCCTGCATAGAGACGTTGATGCAATCAGTCCAAAATTTTGTGCCGTTACTCGGATCAACTGCATCTTTTTCCCAAACTTGTCCGCGTTCATCAAGGCCTGTTTTATCAATGGCACCTACAAGGCAGGCATGTGTGAACCGATAGGGGCTATTTTGGTCTACGGCCTTATCCCTTACAAGTGAGATAAAGAAAAAATAATCGGGGGTTTGATGTTCATGATTATAGAGCGGTACTGAGTTATCAAATTCAGCCTTAGGGAGCACGGTTCGATCTTTCGTCTTCACATCAATGGTAAAACGATCTTGAAGTCGAAAATCAATATCCGTCCTGTCTGTAAGGTCTTCAACAGAAATGCCATGATGTTTCATAAAGGATTCAAACACGATTTCGCCTATAGAGTCCACCAAATTTGCGGCCTCTTTACGATGCGACCCCTTTAGAACACCGACTTCAAGGGAACGGGTCATTGCAGCGTCAATCGTTTCTATGTCTAATTTATGTTTTATATACCCCATGCATTCCGCCTCATTAGAGCATCCATTCGAGATGAATGTAAGGTAGCGTTATGGGCAGCCGCTTTTTACATTTGATTAAAAGGCCGTATTAGAAAATAGATACTCATGTGCCCTTATATAATATCCCAACTTCCGGTTGACCAAGCACTCCGCAAAGGTGAAGGTTACAACAACGCAATTACACACTATGCCTTGGGGGCTAAAGACACTGAATTACGATGCATGCAATCGCGCGCTGAATCAGGCATTTTTCGGTCAGAAACGTTATTCTGGACGTCAATTATTTCTGCAGCTTTCAGACAAGGTTGCAACAGAGGTTAGCGAGGCCCTTGGGGTTGGCCGCAATAATGTTGAATTGACGATCTGCCGGGCTGTTGGAAAAACACTGGGTAGCCATTCTGATCCTTATGCGCCTTTTTGGGACCGATGGAGAATGTGGCGCAAGGGAATTGGTGGGGACCTTCCACCGACGACGGCCCTCCTATTTGCGCTTTCGCACGCGGCGACCCTCATGGGCAACGATGGTGATTTCGGCGGCAGTAACTTTTATGACCGACTTGGCAAAGCTCTTGGCTACAAACCCGAAGCGTTGCGCTTTCATGGAAAATCAACAGAGCGCCTTTGGCTTGGTTTTAATAATTGGCTCAAGGAACAAGAAGGTGACTATGGAAGACCGACAGCGCGTCCATTCAACAGTTGGACATATGTAAACTACGCTCAATCACAAGCAATCATCAGAGCCGGCGAGCTTTCACATTTTCATTCAATATTTGAGGATTTTAATCTCGCAAATCATGACATCCGAGACCCACTTCTTCTTGTGCCATACATTGAACGTTTTCTCAAAAAATCAACGACAAGTACGCGCCTTAAAAAGGCTTGGGGTCAGAAAATTCTTAGAAAGCGCTTTTGTGAAATTGTCTTCTCCGAACTAGAGGTTTGGGCAAGTTCACGTATTGTAACGACACAAGAACAGCGTAAGGCGATAGCAAGTTTTCCACCTGTTAAACTTGCTATCGCTCTTGAGCGAACTCTGCTCGGATGGAATTCAAAAGCATTCTTAGGTACCGATGATTTAGAGCGATTATACAAATTAGGAGACCCCAGAATAATTACCCGAGCAGGTGTCGAATGCGCATTTCATAGACTAAATTTTGGCAGCTTTTCACAACTGGACCCTGATCCGTTAATCGGAACTTCTACGCTTTTAGACGGATTACTGATCCGCGCGTCTAATGGTAAAACTGCAAGGCTTTGGGAACCTCGCCCAGCCATTCCATTGCAGCGCTCAAAAGACTCTCCCAGTTTGTGGATAGAAGCATCTCGCCTTCCAGACGAGGAAGAGGCGGCAATTTTGATTAAGTGTAGCCGGCAACGCGCTGAGGCATTGGCTAAAACTTTAACGGAGATTGGGCGCTCCACAGTCAGCCTTTTGCAGGGCTCATCCAGCCTGCCATCGGGCTGGCAACTTATGACAGGCATAGATTTAACATCTGAGGTCGCAGGCATTCCAACTGAGTTGGCATTTGTCGGGCCTATACCACGCTCTGACATTTCAATAGAGATGGGCGATGGAATGCGGCTTGATGGCCGGAAGTGGCACGTAAAGCTTCCGCCAGAGATTACTATCTCGTTACCTGACAATGCTGCTACCATGCAGATTACGCAAGATGTCACGCCGCCCATTCAAACAACTCCGATTGAACTAAGTCAAGGCGTCTCCACATTTGATGGATCTTACCTTGCAAGCCTTGGGGTCTCTCGTTTCATCGTTGAGCTCAATGAAGGTAATGCTGAACACGAAGCGATTACTAAAAGTGTTTTCGACCTCGTCGATTCTTCATCTCCGCGAAAGCTCGGCAACAATCGTTTTAGTCAACTTTCATATAATGGAGAGATATGTCCGAGCTTACCTTTGAAGCAAGACGAGACTCTCACACCAAATGTAACAAAAGTAGTTTTTCAATCAGTTGCTCAGAACGGAGCTGAAACATGCGCTAAGTCTGGCCATTATTGGTATTGCGACCCACATGAAAAAGGTATGAATAAGAATGCAGCTAAGGAACAACGCTGCATACGTTGCGACCGCGTTGAACTTACTAAGAACAGAGGTGCGCGTGACGCTGGTGTCCCGAAAGCATCAGTCAAATCTTATGTCAAAAGACATCTAAAAGCAGATATCCAAATAGTTTTTGATGGGCTATGTTACTTAGGGTCCGGTACAAATGCAGACATGGATCGACTTCTTGCCAGTTACGAGGTTAATTTTTTCGAAGGTCATCGAATTCTGGAGTCGCTTGCTCATCTTGGGCATCTTCTAGTCCAGTATCGGCAAGGCTCTCAATCTGTTGAAGGATGGTGCATGCGAAAACCGTCTCTAGAGTATATAGCCGAAAACCGGGCTATTCTTAGAGGCTTTCGCAACTCAGAACTCTTAGAGGACTTAAGAATAGCTGTCGAAGACATCGGGGGGACTTATACGGCCAACATTGAAGACGATGCCTTCCCGATGACTGGCGTAGAAATTGTTGGGGTGCGGCCAGATGTTCTTATCAAGGCAACCAACTCTATACGGGACTATCATGGGCGACCCATTGAAGTCGTTGCAGACCCAATCCAAAACCTATCAAGCCTGATAGGAAAATGCTTACCCGTGCTGCGCGTGGCTCGTCAGATTAGTTTTCCAACGAAAACTATTGAGAAAATTTTCGATACTAACAGCTTAACTTGGACGAATATTTCAGACGGCCATATTCCTAAATCAGGAGAAGCTTTCCGTTCGAGGATGACCCACGCTCGTAATTGCTTTCAAGGTAACGATGGAAAGGCCTTCGCTGCCATGCCTGCTTTAACAAAAGCAGTTGCGCTTTCCGCCAGCAATATACCGACCGGGTATTACGATAGATCTACTCAGCGATATTTTTGCCCTGTGGGACTGGAGCCGCCGGGGCTTCTTTCCAGATTGCTTTGCCTAGTCTCTAATAAACTCCCAAGCATGTCAGCGGATCAAAAGAATACAATTGAATACCTTAATGTTCCGCCTGTTGTTGGCGATCTCATAGTTGAGGTAATGAACGAAAGACTGTTTCATGAAAAGTAAAAACCAAACCTCTCCCATTGAAGTTATCAGCCATATCAAACAAGGATATAAGCGGTACTACAACACCGCCTTTTGGCTTAAAGACACTGGACTTCAGGCCGAAAGAGACTCTCTTCTGGATTCCCCGGGGGTTATGCAACAAATCCCATATATAGAAGCTGTTGCGCAATATCCTGCACGCCACCCTATTGTAGAAAGCTGCCTGCGTGCTGGCCTTAAAGATGAGACGTCAGCGAAATTAGGAGAAATAGTTTTCGGTTCAGGTGTAAAAAACTTGAGAGAACATCAAGCTAATGCATTGGAAACAGCGCTTGGTCACAACTCAAACAATCGCAAACATGTTGTTGTCACGTCAGGCACCGGGTCCGGCAAGACTGAATGCTTCGTGCTTCCCATAATTGCAAGGTTGTTAGACGAAAACTTAGACGTAGGAAGACCGGGCAAGATTAATCCATGGTGGGACCAACACTTCGTGAAAGATGATAATTGGCTATCCGGGAGACAAAGCTCTTCCGGCAGAAAGCCTGCAATGAGGAGCCTTATTTTATATCCAACCAATGCACTGGTAGAAGATCAAATTTCCAGACTTCGCATGGCCGCCGCGAGAGCCGCAAAGATGAATGATGGCAACCCGGCATTCTATTTCGGTCGATATAACTCTTCCGCACCCGGAGGAACGAGAATGCCAGTGTCCCCTTTAAAAACCGCAGAGGCGAGACGAGTCGTAGATGTGGGTGAAACCATCAGGAAACAAGTTGAAGCTTGTGATGAAGCAATTTCGCAGCTTTCAAGTGATCAGAATATGAGTCCCAACGATATTCTTGAAGCAAGTGCGCAGTTTACGGATCCTCGTATTGGCGAGATGGTCAGTAGATGGGACATGATATCTGCCGCGCCGGATATTTTCATTACGAACACGAGTATGCTCAATATTGCTCTCTTGCGCCAACTTGAAGAGCCAATTTTTGAACAAACCAGAGCTTGGCTTCTAGAAAGTCCTGCTAATATATTTACGTTAGTTGTGGACGAGCTCCATGGGTATCGTGGCACGCAAGGCACGGAAGTCGCTCTAACCATACGCCGGTTTCTAGACCGAATTGGATTGAAACCAGATCATCCTCAGTTACAGATTATAGCAACCAGTGCGTCATTAGATGGTGGGGAGGAGTTCTTAGAACAATTCTTCGCCTGTAAACGAACTGATTTTGTGATCATTGACGGTAGAACTGAAGACTACAATTTTGATCTCCCATTAACTCAGGATCAGCAGGACGAAATCAGTAAAATCGCCGAAATTGATCTAGCTGGTGAAGCCATTTCCTTTTCGCCTCGCACCGCACTTGGCGCAGCCTGCGCTAAAATATCAGATAGGCCCATGCCTTTATCGGATGCCTTAGATGTGTGTTTAGGCGAAACACGCACCCAAGATATATCGAACGCTTTTTTACACTCAATTGCCAACGAAGGTCCAAGAAGGCCTGATTTTTCACACCCAAAACCGACCTTTCGAATCCATTCTTTCTTTAGGCAAGTGCAAGGCATTTGGGCTTGTTCAAATCCTAGTTGCTCGGAGAAAGGGCCGCGAGATAAAGATGGGATTGGAAAATTATATCCCAACCCTAGCGTAAAATGCGCATGTGGCGGACAGGTCTTAGAATTACTATACTGCTATGATTGCGGTGAAGCCTTTCTAGGTGGTTACGTGACCCGTTCGCCTTCGGCAGATACGAGAGACTATCTTAAAGCCTCTCCAAATGATGGATCAGGCTCGGTTCCGATATTGGTCAATGAACGAAATTACGAGAATTTTCGGTTCTATTGGCCAGTTAAACCGACAGGAAATTTAGATTCCTGGACGCATGGTGGCCACACCTTTAGCTTTTCTTCTGCTAAGTACGATCCATTTCTTGGTGTCATAGGGGGCGGCGCAACAGGTGAATCCCCGACGGGAATTATGTTTCAATCCCCCATCTTAGATGAAGAGCAATCCGTTGCCGGTATTCCCGAGAAATGCCCATGTTGCCAATCGGAAAGAAACAATCAGAGGTCACTTGATGAGTTTTTCTCTGCGAGTGTAAAATCGCCTATAAGGGCTATGCGAACTGGTCTGAATGTTACAACACGTATCGTTGCGGAACGTGCCATGGACGCCTGCGGAAACGGGGATGCCGCAGAAAAAATGATAGCCTTTACCGATAGCAGGGCAGATGCCGCCGACCTGGCTGCCAGTCTTGAGCTTAATCACTTCCGTGACCTTCTCAGGCAACTTGCCTCTCAACGCCTTAAAGAGGGCGGTTTGCCTTCTTATGAATCAGTCTCACAAGCCGCGCTTGATGAAAAGTTGATTGGGCGAGATCAAATTTTGGAGAAAGCTAATGCGGTTGTGCAAGATATTGAAACCTTCATTGAAAGCTATGATTTAGGCAGCCGAAAAGACCGCGTGGTGAACGCTATTGAGCGCTACAAGGCACAGGCCAACATCGAAGGGATTAGATGGTATAATGTAATCGGCTCTCTTGCGAATTCGCTTATTAAACTTGGTATCAACCCAGCCGGGGTCGGCAGTAGTGACCAGCAATATGAAGATGGCCACTGGTCAGATTATGTGTCGGAAACTGACCAAAGCCAGACCATTCCTGATGCTAAGAAAACGGAACGACGGGCGGTTATGGAAGCTCAACTCGCGGCCGAGTTGGCAGTATCGATGCTTTCTA